>CAYZKZ010000092.1:0-11462 GCA_964479325.1 uncultured Muribaculaceae bacterium | reverse complement strand
CTTCTTCCCCTGCAACATAAGATTGTTCACGAAACGGGTAACCTCGACATCGTGAAACTTAGGATCAGGAAGTAGAATCCTCTTTTTAGGCTTCGATTTTCTCATTGTGAGTAAAAATTAAAGGTGATAAAGATAATGAAACGGACTACTTCTTAGATTTCTTTGGTCTCTTTGCTCCGTAGAGGGAACGGGACTGAGTCCTTCCTTCCACGCCAGCTGTGTCCAAAGCTCCTCTAAGGATGTGGTAACGCACACCAGGGAGGTCCTTGACACGACCTCCGCGAACCAGCACGATGCTGTGCTCCTGAAGGTTGTTGCCCTCGCCCGGAATGTAGGCATTGACCTCTTTGGAGTTGGTAAGGCGTACCCTGGCAACCTTTCTCATAGCTGAGTTAGGCTTCTTAGGAGTCGTCGTGTAAACACGCAGACATACGCCCCTCTTCTGAGGACAAGCGTCCAGCGCACGTGACTTGCTCTGAGAAGCAATGCTCACGCGTCCTTTGCGAACTAATTGTTGAATTGTAGGCATAAATGATTGTAAATCTAATATTTATGTTTTTCCCAAACACTTTGGGGCTGCAAATTTACGAATAATTCCTCAATTAACAAAACCTCAGGCGAATAGATTCTTTCAGATTCTTCGGATTCAATCAGGCAAAAACGTTGCAATTCTCAAAAATCAAGTATATTTTTGCCCTATGAAAACACGCTGGCCACTCATCGCCGCCATCATCTTAACGGCGACATTTATGAATATGTCCGCACAGCCGCGGAACGCATCGTTGTGGAATGAAGACTGGACTTTCACGAAAGACGGCGAAAGCAGAAGGATCGACCTTCCGCACGATTGGGGCGTGGAAGGTCCGTTCGTCCAGGAATATCCCGGGGAATCCGGGAAACTGGGCTGGTGGGGCAAGGCGGAATATTCAAAAACACTCTCGGTGAGGGGAAAAGACCTCCGGAGCGGGAAGCGGTTCTTCCTTGACTTTGGCGGCGCTATGTCCTACTCCAAGGTCTTCTGCAACGGGGAATTTGTCACGGAGTGGCCCTATGGGTACTCTTCGTTCAGGGCTGACCTCACGCCATTCCTTAAGGCCGGGGAGAATCTGGTCACGGTGACACTTGACAACCCGGAGGAGTCCAGCAGGTGGTATCCGGGTGGAGGAATCTACCGGAATGTCCATCTGACCGTGGCCGAGTCTGTGGGGGTGGCGCAGTGGGGGACGTTCGTCAAGACCGAAGGAAAAGACGTCAGCATCGACATCACGCTCCGCAACGCTGGGAAGGCCGTGGAGGGGACGGTGCACACGGAGATATTCAGAATCGATGATTCCGGTTTCCCGGTCACTTCGACAAGCTCAGTGACCGCGCAAAAAGCCATAACAACAAGGCTGGCGGCCATCACCGACGGTGTCAAGGTCACACAAAGATTCGCCATTGAAGACGCCGGATTCTGGAGTCCGGACAGCCCGACTCTCTACAGGGCGGTCACCACAGTCACCACAAAAGACGGGCGCAAGGACACCTATCTGACCACATTCGGGCTGAGAGATCTCGACTACAAGGCCGATGGACTCTACGTCAACGGAGTGAAGACCTTCATCAAGGGAGTCTGCCTGCACCACGACGCCGGAGCCTTAGGAGCGGCCTGGAACGAGACAGCCTGGACGAGGAGGCTGAATATGCTCAAAGAGATGGGCTGCAACGCAATACGCACCTCACACAACCCGCCGGCCCCGGAGCTTCTCGATCTGTGCGACAGAATGGGATTTTTGGTGATGGACGAACTGACTGACACCTGGACCATCGCCAAAAAGGAGAACGGCTACGCCAAACTGTTCGACAAATGGAGCGACAGGGATCTCAAGGCGATGATCCACAGAGACCGCAACCACCCGTCAGTGATAATCTGGAGCATCGGCAACGAGACCGCAGAACAGGGATACCCTGAGAAATACGGCATCGCCTACCACCTCACCGACGTTTGCCACCAGGAGGATCCGACAAGGCTCACAAGCTATGGAAGCGACAACCCGTGGGCATCAGAGCAGGATTTCCGCAACACGATGGACATCTACGGATTCAACTACAAGCCGCATCTCTACGGGAAGTTCGGAGCCGCCAACCCGGGCAAGCCTTACCTCGGCAGCGAGACAGCATCGACCGTCAGCTCAAGAGGCGTTTACACATTCCCGCCAAGCGGCAGGGAGGAGGACGCGCTGGACAATTTCCAGGTCTGCTCGTTCGACTTGTTCACAGTTCCGTGGGGACAGCTCCCGGATCAGGAGTGGGCGGAGGAGGACAAGAACCCGGGATGCCTCGGCGAGTTCGTCTGGACAGGGTTCGACTACCTCGGAGAGCCGACTCCCTACAACACAGACCTTACGATCCTCACGAACTTCCACGACGAGGAGTCAAAAGCCAAGGCCGAGAAGGAATTAAAGGAAAAAGGCGCTGTCGCACCTCCGTCCAGAAGCTCATACTTCGGGATCATCGACCTGGCCGGATTCCCGAAAGACAGGTACTGGCTCTACAAGTCCCGCTGGTCCGCAGAATCTGTGATGCACCTGATGCCTCACTGGAACTGGGCGGGCCGCGAGGGTGAGGTCACTCCTGTCCAGGCCTACACCAACTGCCCTGTCGCGGAACTTTTCGTCAACGGAAAATCCTACGGGGAAAAGACCAAGGGTGAGAAGGAATACCGCTTCCTCTGGGACAACGTCATCTACGAACCAGGCGAGGTGAGGGTCATCGGCAGGACGGCGGACGGACGTACAATCGAAAGCGCCGTCGCCACAACCGGACCCGCCGCTAAAATCCTGATGGCCTGTGAATATGGCCGCGGACCTTCCACCGACTTCGGCGGTGACTGCGAGCCGGGGACGGTTTCTGAATATTCAGACTCGGAAGACATTGTCTTTGTGGATGTGAGGATCGCCGACGGGGACGGCAGAACCGTTCCGACCGCCTGCGACAGGATTAAGTTCAGCGTTTCCGGGCCAGGCGAGATCGTGGCCGTGGATTCCGGCGACCCGACCTGCCACACGCCTTTCAAATCAACCGGAATCAATGCGTTCAACGGCCTGACCTCCGTCATCGTGAAACGCACCTCCGCCGGAAAGATCACCCTGAAAGCCGAGAGCGACCACCTCGAAGCCTGCGAGATCACACTGTAGCAAAAACAAATATATTCAAGATAATTATGAAAAAAAGAATCGTTCTTGCCTGTGCCGCGGCGCTGCTTTGTGCGGCGGGATTCGCACAGACGCAGAAGGCCAATTACGCCCTCGCCGAGAGATTTTCGGCGAAAAGGGTCAACCAGATGGTGTTCTCCACGCAGATCACGCCTAACTGGTTCAAAGACAGCGACAAGTTCTGGTACAGTTGGAAGACCCCGCAGGGGACGCGCTACTACATAGTGGATCCCGTCAAGGGAACAAAATCAGAGGTGTTTGATATGGACAGGCTTGCGATGCAGGTCACAGAGATTGTCCACTACCCGTTCGAGGCAAAACATCTCCCGATCAGGAATTTAGAGCTGAAAGACGACAAGGCGTTCACATTCAGCATCATCTCAGGGCTTCAGAACGACAGGGACACGACATATTTCCGCTACGACATCGCCTCCGCCAAACTTGACACGGTGGCCAGGGAGAAGGACAAGTACCCTTACTGGGCATCAGTCTCCCCTGACGGGACTTTCGGAGTCTATGCGAAGAACTCGAACCTTTGGGTTATGGACTCGACCAGCCTTCGCAAGGCGGCGAAGGACGAGAAGGACAGCACGATTGTGGAACACCGCCTCACCAGCGACGGAATACGCCAGTTCGGCTACGGCTACGGCAACTACGCCGGGGACACCGAGACAGACTCAACAAAGAGACACCATCCGGGCGACCTCGTCTGGTCACCGGACTCAAAGCGCTTCGCCACGATGAAGTGGGACACAAGGGAGTTGAAGGATTTCTGGGTCATAAATTCAATCGCCGGGGAGCGTCCTGAACTGGAGACATACAAGTACCAGATGCCGGGCGAACCGGGGGCGAAAGGCTACCTTTATATATTCACAATGGACGGCGACCGCACTTCGGCGACAGCCAAGGAGATCAAGAGCCAGACTTTCAAGGATCAGGACATCTCGCTTCTGAGCGCGCACAGGACGGCGAAGGACAACTATCTGGATTTCTGGAAGAACGAGTGGCTCGGAGACAACGGCGGATTCTACCTCATCCGCCAGAGCCGTGACCTCAAAAGGCTGGATCTTTGTTGGGTCGGAGTGGATTCGGACTCCACCAAAACCATCATTTCCGAAAGGGAAAGGACATACGTCGAGTACCGCACACCATACCTGATCGGCGGCGGAAAACAGATCCTTCACTGGTCGGAGCGCAACGGATGGGCGAACATCTACCTTTACAACAATGACGGCACATTGGTCAGGAATATAACCGACGGAGCGTTCCACATAGAAGATATCCTTGGCGTGAACGAGAAGGAGGGCTACGTCCTGCTGAGCGCCTGCGGCGTGAACAAGGACGAGAACCCTTACCAGATGCACACGTTCAGGGTGCCGCTCGGCGGAGGGGCTCTCCAGCAGTTGGATATGAATGATATGGACGTGCTCTCGACAGCCAGTGATGACGCCAGGTTCTTTGTCGCCAACTACTCAAGGGTTGACTGGACTCCTGCCGTGGCCCTGTTCTCGGCCTCCGGGAAAAGAATCGCCGATCTTGAGACGGCGGACCTGAGCCTTCTGTTCGAGGCCGGCTACAAGTTCCCGGAAAGGTTCAAGGTGAAGGCAGCCGACGGTGTCACCGACCTCTACGGAGCGATGTACAAGCCTTATGACTTCGACTCCACTAAAGTCTATCCGATCTGCGACTACGTCTATCCGGGTCCTCAGGTGGAGGCCAACAACATCTCCTGGAGCAGAGGCTTCACACGAACGGACAGACTCGCCCAGTTGGGAATGATCGTGATCACGGTCGGCAACAGGGGCGGACATCCGAACCGTTCGAAGTGGTACCATAACTACGGCTACGGCAACCTGCGGGACTATGGTCTTGAGGATCAGAAATATGCGATACAGCAGCTCGGGGCAAGATATTCATTCATCGACCTTGACAGGGTCGGCATCCACGGCCACTCGGGCGGCGGATTTATGAGTACGGCGGCGATCCTCAAGTACCCTGACTTCTTCAAGGTCGCGGTCTCCTGCGCTGGAAACCACGACAACAGCATCTACAACCGCTGGTGGAGCGAGCAGCATCACGGAATCCTTGAGAAGATCGACAAAGGGGACACCACGTTCGTCTATAGCATCAAGACCAACCCGGAGATCGCCGGGAATCTCAAAGGCCACCTGATGCTCGTCCACGGCGACATCGACAACAATGTGCATCCGGCCAACACGATCAGGGTGGTCAACGCTCTGATCCGGGCGAACAAGAGGTTCGATATGCTCATCCTTCCGGGCCAGCGTCACGGTTTCGGGGATATGAACGAATATTTCTTCTGGAGAATGGCCGACTACTACGCCGAGTGGCTGATCGGTGACTCCGAGCGCTACAAGCCTGACATCACGCAGATGAACAACGACTGAGGCTGGCTCTGATAAGTAAGAACCTGAAATGAAAACGACTATTATTTTGATGAGCGGCCTTTTGATGTTCCTGTCCGGGAAATGCGGCGGCAACGAGAACAACGGGAAAGCGGCTGACGGCGCTGTGGAGACGGCCATAGTGCCACGCGGCGACGCTGACATCCTGACTTACTACGCCTGGACTGACGGCAGTGTGATGTACCGTTATCAGCCGTCGGATATTCCGGCGGATTCCAAATCCGTCCGCTACAGTTTCATCGGCGCCACGGAAAACGAAGGCGGCTACAGACTGTGCATTGACAGCGGCTCTGACGGGCATTGGACATCTGTCGATCCGGAGGACGGAGGCTACTACGAGCTGTCCGGTTGCAAAGTAATGTTCAACGGCGCGCGCGACGCCCTGCTTTTCCGTGACTCGGCAAGCGGGAAGATAAGGAACGTGCTCGTTTCCATCCTCCCGGAAACCAGAGAGGATGGTGACGTGACGTTCAGGACATATCTTGAAAAAGACCTCGTAACTTATTTTCTTGAAGGGAAATACGAGACAACCAGTGGCAAGACCGTGGAGTTCAAGCCGGAGACATTCACGACAGCCGGAACACTCTTCGGCGACACCTCTTTCAAAGTCGCACTGGCTTCCGGTATGCCGACCACAGTCCTTGTGATCAACGGTGAATATTACTACGTGGAGAAAGTGTTCGGCGGACTCAATCTATTCCCGATGAAGTACGAGGATCCGGATGACTGCCTCGAAGGTCAGCGGGATGGAGCCACCATAGCCCTGCGGCGTGTGGATGATGACTATTGGCCGGATCTGTCAAGCCAGGTGCTTACAGTGTCCGAACTGCTATATTACGCCGGGTACATTCCTTACGGGCCATACTCGTATGATGAGATCGAGGATCGCATCCGGCAGCGCAAGAATATGCTCGCGATGTTGCGCAACAGCATATTCGCAAGGCACGGCTACATATTCAAGAAAGAGGAGTGGCGGCGCGCGTTCGGCGGGATGTCGTGGTACAATCCTCAGTATGAGAGTATTGACTCCACTCTTTCCGAAACCGAGAGGATCAATGTACAGATGCTCTCCACACTTGAAAGCATAATCAACTGATTAACAGATAATCACCCACTTATTAAATCGTATGAAAAAAATTAGTTTTATCATTTGTATGTTTATACTCCCGCCTCTGATGTTCACGGCGTGCGGGAACGGTTCACAGAGCAAAAAAACATCCGACACAGACTCAGCCGAAGTCGAAACCAAGGCTTCGGAGGACAAGACCGCTGACATCGGGGTGTATGCCTCTGTGCTTGAGGACGCCGCGAGATTCGTCTCCGGAGGTTTCGAGGAGATGCCTGACGAGTTCTACGGAATATTCGATTTCCGGAACAAATGGAATGACTTGCACAACGGGGCAGGAATGAAATGGGAGGAAGTCCGCGAGGCCGTGGGCTACACACTCATCGACATCGATGGAGACGGCGGCGACGAACTGCTCATCGGCACAAGCAAGAACGGGAACAATCGCACCTTGATCTTCGCCTTGTACAACACCGTGGACGGAGAGCCTGCCCTCATCCTGTCAGGCACGGTCCACAACGTATGGCGCTACCTTGGCAAGGGACGTCTGTTCAACACGAATGAATATAATGACGCCAGCTCTCTCTATGATTTCTCCGGCGGAGAACTGGTCTGTCTGGACGATTCCGTCAACAATAAAAACGAGCTGTCAGGACAGGCCGCCTGCCTGACACTGACACCGTTCTCCACCCTGCGCCCGATCAAGGCTGAGTGGGCCGAGGATGGGAAAGTGCGCTTCAGCGCCACACAGGCAGTGAATGATTTCCAGTTCATTGACCTTTCCGACGCTGACTTCGCCGATGGTATGATGAAATTCACGGAAAAGGTACGGCTGACTCAGGCCTTGAACGCCGGCGAGTCGCTCAGCGTGGATATGCCGATAAACGGGGATCTGCCTGAATATGCCATCTCCTTCACCGACCCATTAGGCAAGACTGTGAAGATGACCGTCACCGCCAGCGGTGTGGACGGCTCGATTATCCTCAACCAATACAGTTTTTAGAAGCGGTACCTATTCCGTCTCTTTCCAGCCCTGCGCGAGAATCGGGTGTTCGAGACCGTCCGGAGAGACAAGGACAGAGCCGACCTCTGGCTGGGCAAGATGTCCGATGATGTCAAATGTCTGGAAATCACGGCGGAACTTCTCGGCCGACAGGATAGGAATCGTGAACAGAAGCCTGAAGTCGTCGCCTCCGTTCATAGCCGCGGAGATCGGATCGATGTCAAGTTCCTTGCCGGAGGCGAAGCTGTTGCCTTCGAACGGGATCTTGTCAGCGTAGATCTTCACGCCGAGACCGGTGTCACGGGACAGTCTCTTAACTGCGTCTGAAAGGCCGCGGGACACAAGATAGCCGTTGGATGGATAGATCTGCGACTCCTCCAGACGAGAGACGACGGAAGCGCTGATCTCCGGCTTGAGATAACTGCCGATCAACATCTTGTACTTCTCCAACTGAGGCTGGACCGAGTCATCCTTCATCCGGTCGAACGTTTTTTTCTCCCTGTCTAAGATCTGCTGTCCCAAAAACGCCGCTCCAAGGCTTCCGGACACGCAGACAAGATCCATACTCCTTGCCCTGACCGTACGTCCCTTGGTCAGCTTGAGTTCCTCACCAACGGCTGACACACTGATAGTCAACCCATTCGGAGACGGTATTAAATCCAGGTCCACGGAACTGAACCCGTGTTCCTTGGCGGCCGAGACCGCCCCGCTCCAAAGATCCTTGACGTGGCTGAAATCCAGTTTCGCCGAGACTCCGAGCCTGACAGACAGCAGACGGGGATGAGCCATCGCCGCATAGATCTCACCGGCCACGGCGACCACGGACTTGTAGCCTAAATGCTTGAGCGGGAAATACGTAAGGTCAAAGTCCATCCCTTCGACAAAAAGCCGTGACACGGAGCAAAGCGCGCTGCCTGCCTGCGGCTCAAAGAAAGGTCTCTCGGTGCGGGAGAAGCCGCTGTCCTCGTACAGCAGGTCAATCGCCTGCGTCTTGCCATATTCATTAAATGTCTTTTCTGCCATAATGTTCGGAACGTTTTGGAATGATAATAAGGCAAAATTAGCACATTTTGTTAAATTTGCAGTCCACATACTGTTCTTGAACATAACATTAAAGAGATAACGTGATGAAAAAAGTAATTCTTGCCTTGTTGGCGGCCGTTTTAGTCCTGCCGTTCAACGCATCCGCGAAAGGCGGTAAGACAGCCGACATCAAAGTGATTTCCTACAACATTCGTATGGGTTCGGCTGATGACGGGACAAATTCCTGGCAGTACCGTTACCCTGCGTCAGCGATGATGATCGCAGACCAGAAGCCGGACATATTCGGAATACAGGAAGCGCTTGACTTTCAGTTCAAATACCTTCAGGAGTACTGCTCCGGCTACAAAGGAATCGGTGTAGGACGCGAGGACGGAAAGCACAAGGGCGAGCATATGGCGATCTTCTACAACAAGAAGACCATCAAGTTGATCAAATGGGGTACATTCTGGCTTTCAGAGACTCCTGAGAAACCGTCAAAGGGTTGGGACGCGGCCTGCTACCGTTCGGCGACCTGGGCTTTGATGAAGGACAAGGCCAGCGGCAAGAAGTTCTACTACGTCAACACGCACCTCGACCACGTCGGCTGGGAGGCCCGCAAGAACGGACTGAAACTGATCGTGGACAGAATCGACGAGATCAATCCGGAGAACTACCCGATGATCCTGACCGGTGACTTCAATATGAGAATAGACCGTCCGGAGTTCGACGGACTCAAGAAGGTTATGCAGAACGCCCGCGAGGTGGCTGTCAAGACCGACCACCACAACACCTACAACGGATGGGGCAAGGCTTCGGCGGACGAGATCATCGACTACATCTGGTTCAAGGGATTCAGCAGCTGTACCGAGTACCAGACGATCACGAAGCAGTATATGGACAGGACCTTCGTCTCTGACCACTACCCTATCAGGGCGACGTTAATTTTCTAATCCCGGAGGGCAAGCGCCCGAGGTGGAATATTCATAATTTCCGAATAAGTATATTCATTGATTATGAGAGGATTGACTGCGGCATTGGTGGCAGCCGCTCTTGCCGTTTCCGCACCGGCTCAGGCGGGTCTTGAAAAGGATTCGCCTGAGAGGATGGGGATGGACCCGCACAAATTGGAGCAGGTTGACAGGGTGATCGGGGACGCCATCGCCGCGAAGGAGATTCCGGGGGCGGTGATTTCGGTCGTCAGAAGCGACAGGATTGTCTATCTGAAGGCCTACGGCGACAAATCCGTCGTACCGACCAAGCAGCCGATGACCACGGAGACTATGTTCGATCTTGCTTCCGTAAGCAAATGCGTCGGCACCACTTTGTCGTTTATGCAGTTGATAGAGAACGGGTTTGTCCGTCTGGGCGACAATGTGGACAGGTACATTCCCAACTTCAAGCCGTGGAAAGATCCGGAGACCGGCGAGACGGTGGACATCACCATAAGAGACCTTCTGACCCACTCCTCCGGACTGACACCTTACATCAACACAGCCACCTTTGTCAATGAATATGGCGAAGACTCCCCCGACCGGCTGGAGGAATATATCGCCACCGGAGTGAAAAGGAATTTCAGGCCAGGAAGCGACTTCATTTACAGTTGCCTGAATTTCATCACCTTACAAAGAATCCTTGAGAAAGTGACCGGCGAGAGGCTTTATGAATATGCCCAAAGGAATGTATTCGATGTACTCGGTCTTCGGCACACCTGTTATTTTCCGCTGAAGTACGAACCTGCCGTCGGCAACGCCGACGAACTTATGCGGATCTGCGCCCCGACAGAGGTTCAGGCTGACGGGAAGCCTCTTGTGGCTCAAGTCCACGACCCTATCGCCCGCAGGATAATGGGCGGAAATTCCGGCAACGCAGGAGTGTTCTCCAACGCTGAGGATCTTTCCGTGATCTGCTCGGCGATTATGAACGGCGGGGCGCTCACTGACAAAAAAGGCAAGACATTGGAATCCACGAGGATACTAAGCCCGGCCACGGTACGTCTGATGACAGAGATCCCACCTCAGAATAATCCTTCGGTCGGCCGCGCCTTAGGTTGGGACAAGAAGAGTTCCCACAGCGGTCCGCGGGGTGATCTGTTCAATCCCGAAAGCACAATTATGCACACCGGCTACACCGGGACATCGATCGTGATAGATTTGGAAAGCAAGACTGCCATAGTGTTGCTGACCAACAGGGTACACCCTAAAGACAAAGGCAGCGTAGGCCGCTTGCGCGCACTCGTGGCGAACATTGTCGCCGGCTCCCTTGTTCAGGAATTTGAGTAAGAAGTTTGCCCGCAAAAAGCACACGAAGATCACTGTGGTTCGGCAGACTCACCAACCAGTCGATGTGACCTGAAATTCCGGATTGAACCCCATAAAGAGTCTGGAACTGAAACAAGTAGATTTCAGCTCCAGACATTTTTGATGATCAATTGGTTATGGTTATACAGTGATTTCTACAAAGTCTTGACCTGATCCTCCGGCAAACCTGTGAACCGGCAAATCTGATCCACCGGCATACCGTCTTGCAGCATTGCCTTAGCCACTTCAGCCTTGCCTTCGGCCACACCTTCTGTCCGACCTTCCGCAAGACCTTCCGCAAGACCTTCTGCGTGTCCCTTCTCAAAGCCTTCCTTACGGCCTTCACGCTCAGCGTACGCCCGCTGCGCTCTGATGTCTCTTTCGTTCATATCCTCAGACTCGTATTGTTGTTTCTTCTCCTTGCTGAACGCAGCCACCTCGCAGGCCTCGGCG
>CAYZKZ010000091.1:0-11514 GCA_964479325.1 uncultured Muribaculaceae bacterium | reverse complement strand
ACAAAGAACGAAAGCAATTCACAACTATTCAGTACGAATCACCTCAGGCCAGGATGCTGTAAATCACCCTAAAGGTACAAAGAACGAAAGCAATTCACAACGACCTTGGTGAAATCACTAAAATTGACGGGGCTGTAAATCACCCTAAAGGTACAAAGAACGAAAGCAATTCACAACGTCAGAGACCACGCCGTCCTCGTGTTCGAGCTGTAAATCACCCTAAAGGTACAAAGAACGAAAGCAATTCACAACTTGTAAACCATAAGTACCGCCTCATATCCGGCTGTAAATCACCCTAAAGGTACAAAGAACGAAAGCAATTCACAACTGCCTCGTTGAGACCGTTCTTGTCACGGAGCTGTAAATCACCCTAAAGGTACAAAGAACGAAAGCAATTCACAACCGGAAAAAGATATAGCATAAACAAAGAAGGGCAACTCACTCGGAGTCACCCTTTCCCAAGAAGACAAACGTCTCGAAATCCGACCCGTCGTTCCACCGCTTGAACATCGGGTCATTCTCGATGGCCTCGATCTCCTCTTTTGTGTGCGTCCTCTCGAACTCCTCCCTGCTCCTTTCGTTTTCCTTCAGGGCGGCCTTCCACATCTCGTCGAACTCCTCGTCCGTCGGCATCTTTGTGATTCTCTGTCTCATAACTCTTTATTGGCTGTAAATCACCCCAAAGGTACAAAGAACGACAAAAACACCCAACGGTTATTTAGGTTTATCCTCACCTCACTTCATTTAGTTGTGCTGTAAAGCTATCTACGTCTCAACTGTCATCTCATTCAGAAGTATGGCCGCAAGTCGCCCACGCCGCAGTGACAAGAATCACAGACAAAACGACGGAATATTAGTTCATCCCCGCCACACTGCGTGGAACTAATACTCCACATTCATCCCCAACGGGATACGAGACCTACAGCAAACTTTTCTTTACCTGCGCACTGGTTGTAATTTGCAAATAGTAATTTTCGGCATCGTCAACGGTGGCGACATAACGCGCAAGAATCTCTTTAACGGCAGAAAGATCGCTCTCGGACACAACAGGTATGGTCGCAACAATCTCACCACGGTAACAGAGGCGAACGATAATCGTGTCATTAGGTTTGAAGATAACTTTCATAATATAATTTTTCTGTTTTTACTACAATATTTTGCCTTCAGGCAGTAAATACCACGTTCTGAAACTCATTCCCTTTTCCGGCAAACTTATTCAGCGTGGCGGGCAAATTACTGATGTTCAAGAATATACCAGATCCTGCTCCGGGCCGTTCCGGTGGGGAGAATGACGCATTATTTAACTAATAATCAATAGATTAGCCGCCACAAGCAGGTGGCGAACATCCGGGATTATTTCTTGTGCGAGACCCAGGCGGGGTAGGCTATCTTGGGTTCGAGGGCGGCTATGGCGGTGGCGCGGCGGCTGATGTACGGGGACGGGTTACCGGCGGAGCGCTTGATGGGATTCGGGAGGCAGGCGGCGATCAGGCAGGACTGACGGCGGGTCAGCTTGGCGGCCGTGGTGCCAAAATGAGCCTCGGCAGCGGCCTCGACACCGTATATTCCCTTTCCCATCTCGGCGACGTTCAGATAGACCTCCATAATCCTTTCCTTGCCCCACATCAATTCGATCAGGACGGTGAAATACGCCTCGAAGCCCTTGCGGACCATTGACTTGTGAGGAAGCAGAAAGACGTTCTTGGCGGTCTGCTGGGAGATGGTGCTGCCTCCACGGCGGCGACGTCCGCTCTCATATTCCTTCTGAGCCTGGCGGATCGCCTTCCAGTCGAAGCCGTTGTGCTTGTCGAAGAGGTTGTCCTCGCTGGCGATCACCGCCCGCGCCATTTCTGGGGAGACTCTCTCATAAGACACCCAGGTCTTGCGGGTGTGGAAATTCTTGTCGTGACGGTACTCGATGGATCTCTTGACCATCAGCGGAGTCACATAGACCGGACACCATTTCAAGACGAGAACCCACAGAAAAGTGATCGCAAAGAACGCCAGAGGCAGCTTGACAAACACAAGCCGCCAAAGCCTCCCCCAGATGGAACGATGCGCTTTATTACTCATATTCAGTGAGTTTCAATCTAAACTTCAAGCTGCGGCTTCCATCGGGGAAGACCTTGTCCTCCTCCTGCGAGAAGCCCAGCTTTCGATAGACATCACCGTCGGACCAGGACGCGTCGGCGTAGCTCATCACATCATCGGGATGCACCTCCTCAACAAAGGCCTTCAGAAGCTTCCCCATTCCGCCATCGACACCAATCCCATCCAACGACGCATAGCGGATCCATTCGCAAGAGCGCACCGACCTGTCCCCCTTCCGCCAGACACGGGGAGCGGAAAAACCGGCTACCGCCACCATCGTCCCTATAGGAATATCCCCACCCCGCCTCACGAACAGGCCGTAGAGGTGGCGGCAGCGGGTGTAGCCCAAACGATGAAAGGATTGAAGGAACGGCTCGGCGGCCGCCCGGTCAATCCTTCTGACTTCGCAGTTGCGGGCGAATATTCTTTTCAGGTTGTCCATCGAGTGTTTTGCTTTGAGGATGGCCGCTTCGACAGGCTCAGCGACCGGCTTCGGCAGACCCTGCGACCGGCTTCGACAGGCTCACCAAACGGGGGTCACTGAGCTTGTCGAAGTGCCCTACCTCAAACCCTCAAGGCATTTCCGGACATTGGCCTCGATGGTTCCGGCCGAATAGGCCTCCTTGTCGAAACGGTCTCCGGTGATGTGCTCGAAAAGCTCGATGTAGCGGTCGGAGATCCCGGACACCACCTCAGAAGTCATCTCAGGAACCTTCTGCCCTTCCTGCCCCTGGAAACCGTTGGACATCAGCCACTCGCGGACAAACTCCTTGGAAAGCTGCCTCTGATGCTCGCCCTTGGCGAGCCTCTCCTCGTAGCCCTCGGCGTAGAAATAGCGGGATGAGTCCGGAGTGTGGACCTCGTCCATCAGGTATATCTGACCGTCCTTCTTGCCGAACTCGTACTTCGTGTCAACCAAAATCAGACCGTGCTGAGCGGCGATCTCGCAGCCACGCTGGTAGATGGCTCTTGTGTAGGCCTCAAGCTTCTCGTAGTCCTCGCGGCCTACAAGCCCCTGAGCGATGATCTCCTCCTTGGAGATGTCCTCGTCGTGTCCCTCGGCGGCCTTTGAGGTAGGTGTCACCAACGGCTCCGGGAACTTCTGGTTCTCGACCATCCCGTCAGGCATCCTGACACCGCAGATCTCTCTTTTGCCGGCCTTGTACTCACGCCAGGCGTGACCGGCGAGATAGCCGCGGATGACCATCTCAACCTTGAAAGGCTCGCATTTGTAGCCCACGGTGACACAAGGATCAGGCACGGCGACCTTCCAGTTAGGAAGGATGTCAGATGTGGCGTCCAGGAACTTGGCGGCTATGCGGTTCAGCACCTGTCCCTTATAAGGGACACCGGCAGGCAGGACGACATCAAAGGCGGAGATCCTGTCGGTCACCACCATCACGAGATACTTTCCGTCGATGTCATAGACATCACGAACCTTTCCGACATACTTGCCCACCTGTCCAGGCAGATTGAAATCGGTCTTTACGATTGCTTCCATATTAATATTAATATTGAATTGAATTTAATTCCATTCTTGACAACAAACGGCAAATTTAACTATTCTTCCTTAAAATCTCATCCACCACAGGGGCTATCCTGTCATATTCATACCCCCTTGTCAGGCCGAACTTGATTAATTTGAACTTTTCCTGCGGATCTCCCTTGAGCGACTTGTACTTCGTCTCAAGCACCGAGACCATCCGGCGGTCAGCCTCTTCCTGATCCACTTCCCTCAACGCCTCGGCCGCGGCGGCCTTTGATATTCCTTTCCCCGAAAGAGCGAAAGCGATCTTCACAGGCCCCCAACCCGTAAGCCGGGACTTTTCCCTTGCGAACGCGGCGGCGTACCTCGCGTCATCGACGAACCTGTCCCTCACAAGCTCGTCAACAAGACGCTCCGCCGCGGCCTTGTCACCCTCAAATGCGGTCAAAGCCTTTCTGAATATGTCCGAGCGGCAATATTCCCTCTTCACACACTGGGCCTGAAGCCTGTCCAGGACCTTAGCGTACTCTTCCATCGTCAATCAGCTAAAAATCAAATCCCAAGCTAAAGTAGAAACCCACATTACGAGTATAGTTCGACCAATGAGCGTTGAAGCTCACCGGACCTACAATCGAGTTGTAGGTGTACTGAAGCCCGCAGCCGAGATAGTCGGAGACTTTCCCGGTCCAATCCTCGAAATCCGAAAGCTCATCGCAAGTCAACGCATAGTTGGCGATGGCCGTCAGGTAGTTGTTCTTGAGAAGCTTGAAACGGAAATCCGCCCTCGCGACACCTAAAATCTTCCGCATCGCGGCGGCGTTGTTGATTCCGATGAACGGAATCTGCTGGTCAAGGTAACGCCCCGCCATACTTCCGCCCATCGTGTTGGTGAACGGCACAGGAACCTCGTCGCCTATCAGATACCTTATGTTGATTGAAGGTATGAACGCGAAAGCGTCTCCGCCCACCACCTGCTTGGCATCCAACGTCAGCGAATGGAAATTGTTGAATTTCTGAGGGCCACCACCGAACACCCAGTCGTAGGAGAGCCCCAATGACTTTCCTTTGGTAGGGATGTAGGCGTTGTCGAACGAGTCCCTGCGGGCGTTGATGAAGAACGTGACGTAGTCGTTTGAAAGCTGGTTGACGTCGTAGTCTCCGAAAGCCTGTTCGGCCATCACGGAGTTGACATTGTAGTAGTCGTTGCGGAAGCCGGTCTTCAGGAAGAAGGTGGACCACTTGATGTTGGAGAGGAAAATCTCCTGACGCACATCCAGGAAATTGATCCTGAACCGGTTGTCACCAATGCTGAAAGTGTTCCTGTCGGTGTAGCGGACTCCCGCCATCACATTGAACGTCATCCCCTTCGGGGAGATGTAGGAATATGTCAGACTGGCCGACGGATTGGTGCCGATCTTGCCGGTGAAGTCCAGTGACGATCCCTGGATCTTATGGACTCCGAGTCCGAGATTGACCAACACGGAGACGATCTCCTCAGTGTCAAAGCGGCCGCCGAGTCCAAGCTGGCAGACCGGTCCTCGCTTACAGTTGAATTTCAGTCTGTAAGGCTCCTCGTCGCCGAGCAGCTCGTAGTTGACATAGTCAAAGGCGTTCGTGCCGAAGATCGTGGCCACAGCGTCCTCGATCTCGGTGTTGCCCATTCTGGAACCCGCCCCGACCTTGATTTTGTTCATCAGGTACAGGCTTTCCCTGTCATCCACTCCTGTGATCTCCACACCGGAGACAAGAACCTTGCGGTGGCGGATGTCATCGGCCGGGTCATTCTGGATCACGGTCACGCCAGGACCGACCACAGCCTTTATCGAGTCCAGCTTGTCTGCCACGGCGAGAGCCGCCTGATAGCCTCTGTTGATGATGGTGTCGATGCTCCTGTCATCGAAGCTCAGCATATTGTACTCGCGCATATCCGGCTTGATGCTCACATCAGGGATGTCTATGTTGTACTCAAAGGAAGAACGTCCGAGCATATCGATGCCGGTGTTGATGATGTCGGCCAGATTGTTGATCTGGTTATAGTCCTTGTAGCCGTCGGAGAGGTTGACACCGATCACGATGTCAGCGCCCACCTTCTTAGCCAAATCGGTAGGATAGTTGTTCCTCATACCGCCATCGACGAGAACCATTCCATCCACCCTGACAGGGGCAAAAAGTCCCGGAATGGACATCGTGGAGCGGAGAGCCGTGTTCAGCTTTCCCTTCGTCCAGACCTTCGCCGTGCCTGAGACAAGGTCGGTGGCGACGCAGAGGAAAGGAATAGGCAGGTCGTAGAAATCGACCGTGTCCTGATAGCCGACGGAGAGCGAACTCAGGATGTTGTTGACGTTCTGGCCATAGACCATACCGGAAGGAAGACTACCCAAAAGATTGTCCTTCACCAAACTGGAGACATCTGCCTGACCGGCGCCGAAGTGAATGTCATCAACTCTTCTGGCGTACTGCCGCTCAGACTCCTTCATCTGCTCATACTCCCGCCTGTCGTACAGGAAAGGAAAGGAGAGAGCGTACTTCTCCTTGTATTTCATCGACGAATAGGAAAGGTAGTCCCTCGGAACCTTGTCGCTCAACGCCATATTCCAGTCAATGTTCCTGATGATGGAATCCAGGTCGTCAGCGTCGTAGCCGAGGGCGTAGATTCCGCCCACAAGGCCGCCCATACTCGTCCCCATCACGATGTCAACCGGCATACCGATAGACTCCAGGTACTTGAGCACACCTACGTGCGCCGCGCCCTTGGCTCCACCGCCGCTAAGCACAAGAGCCACTGTGGGGCGATGGCAGACCGTCCTTACAGAATCAAGCTTATGCCTGATCTTCTCCACCCTGAGATCACTCATCTCGCGGCTTTCGTCCAAGACCGAATGCGAGACCTGAGCCTCGGACACCAACACCGACGCGGCCATCACGGCCAACGATGCCAGAAGTTTCCCTATCCTCGTTTCCATAGTCAATGAATATTTTGAATATTCCTAATTCGTCTGATTGTTAGTCTTTCTGTGCTCCCCTGCAAGCATACCGCAGGCGGCGAGAATGTCCTCGCCTCTGGAAGCCCTTATCGTGCAGGTGATTCCGTGATTGGAAAGGCGGTCCCTGAAATTCTCCATAATGATCTGCGGAGGCGTGTCGTACGGAGCGTCCGGAATCTTGTGGAAGCGTATGAGGTTGACACGGCACTCCAGACCTCGGAGCAGCCGGATCAAAGCGTCGGCGTGACGCTTGTCGTCATTCAGTCCGGCGAACATCGTATATTCAAAGCTAACTCTCCGCTGGCCTGAGAAGTCATATTCACGAAGCATTCCGATCACTTCCTGCACCGGCCACGCCTTCTGCACCGGCATCATCTCCGCCCTTTCGTCCGGGAAAGGGTTGTGGAGGCTGACCGCGAGGTGACAGCGCGTCGAGTCGAGGTACTTCCTCAGATTAGGGAGAACGCCTATCGTCGAGAGGGTTATGCGCTTTGGACTCCATCCGAAGCCCCAGTCGGCCGTCAGCACCCTGATGGCCTTCATCACATTGTCGAAGTTGTCCAAAGGTTCGCCCATCCCCATAAAGACGGCGTTGGTCAGCCCGGCCGCCTCGTCAACGGCGATGAACTGGGAAAGGATCTGAGCGGCCGTGAGGTTGCCGTGGAATCCCTGACGGCCTGTCATACAGAAGCGGCAGCCCATCCTGCATCCGGCCTGCGAGGACACGCAAAGGGTCTTTCTGTCCTCATCCGGGATCATCACAGCCTCGACGGCATCCCCCTCCCCCACCGGGAAAAGGTATTTCTTCGTACCGTCGGAAGAGACACTGCACGCGGAGGGCATCGTCACGCCGAGTGAATATACCTCCTTCAGCCTCTCGCGGCCGACCTTCGAGATGTTGGTCATCTCATCTATGCTCCTGACCTTCCGCCCGTACAGCCAACCGGCGATCTGCTTGCCGGCAAACGCAGGCAGGCCTACTTTCAAAGCAACTTCCTTCAATTCATCCGGGGTCTTTCCCAGCAGTTCCTCACGCATAACTCACGAGTTTAATTTTCCGTTTTCCACTACAAATTTAGTGAAAAATAACACCGGATTGGACGTAATTTTATATCTTTGTGACAAAGGCGACATCTTTTCGCCCGAAACAACATAAACTTTATTCAACATTATGGCAAAAGAGGTAGAGGCAAAGGCCAATGACGCAGGCGCCGCCAAACTCAAGGCGCTGCAGGCCACGATCGACAAGATTGAGAAAGACTACGGGAAAGGGACGATCATGAAGCTGGGGGAACAGCCACAATGGGACGTGCAGGTCATACCGAGCGGTTCCGTCGCGCTTGACCACGCTTTGGGAATCGGAGGTTACCCGAGAGGAAGAATCGTAGAGATCTACGGTCCGGAATCCAGCGGTAAGACCACACTGGCGATCCACGCTATCGCCGAGGCGCAGAAACAAGGCGGCATCGCGGCGATGATCGACGCGGAGCACGCTTTCGACAGAACTTACGCGAAGGCTTTGGGAGTGAACCTGGAGACCCTTCTCATCTCACAGCCGGACAACGGAGAGCAGGCGCTTGAGATCGCCGACAACCTGATCAGGTCAGGGGCGATCGACATCATCGTCGTCGATTCGGTGGCGGCCCTTACTCCGAAGGCGGAGATCGAGGGCGAGATGGGAGACAACAAGGTAGGACTCCAAGCCAGGCTTATGAGCCAGGCTTTGAGAAAGCTGACCGCGAACATCTCCAAGACAAACACCTGCTGCATCTTCATCAACCAGCTCCGCGAGAAGATCGGCATTATGTTCGGCAACCCGGAGACGACAACCGGAGGAAACGCGCTTAAATTCTATGCGTCCGTCCGCATCGACGTGCGCAAGACAACGCAGCTCAAGGACGGCGAGGAGGCACTCGGCAACCGCACCCGCGTGAAGGTAGTGAAGAACAAGATGGCCCCACCTTTCAAGAAGGCGGAGTTCGACATCGTGTTCGGCGAGGGAATCTCGCACGCAGGAGAGATTGTCGATCTTGGAGTTGAATATGGAATCGTCGGCAAGAGCGGATCCTGGTTCAGCTACGGCGACCAGAAACTCGCCCAAGGACGCGAGGCCACCAAGCAGCTTCTCAAAGACAATCCTGAACTCTGCGACGAGATCGAGGCAAAGGTACGCGAGGCTCTGAAGAACGTGAAGGACTAAGCGTCCCCACGCTCTTCGGCGACAGCCTTATTGTAACATTCACGGCACAGGGGCTCGTAGGCGTCTTTCTCGCCTAAAACAACGAGCTCTGTGCTATGTGTTAGTCTGTGGGAATGATTGGCGAGATTGCCGCAGCGGACGCAAATCGCGTGAACCTTACGAACCTCCTCAGCGACCGCCATCAGGTAAGGCATCGGGCCGAAAGGCTTGCCTGTGTAATCCGTGTCGAGTCCGGCGATGATCACCCTTATCCCGCGGTCGGCAAGCTGCTGGGCGACCTCAACCAAAGACATATCGTAGAACTGAGCCTCGTCTATTCCGACAACCTGGACATCAGGGCCGACGGCAAGCATCTCCTTAGGGTCTTTCACCGAATGGCACGGAATCTTGTGGAAGTCGTGGGAGACCACATCGTCCTCTGAGTAACGTGTGTCGATCGTAGGCTTGAAAATCTCTATTCTGAGGTTGGCGAACCGGGCTCTTCTGATCCTGCGGATCAGTTCCTCTGTCTTTCCGGAAAACATCGAGCCGCAAATGACTTCAATACAACCGGTTTTTTTTATGTTTTCTGAAAACATTTCGTTAGATTTGTTGAAATAATCAATAACTCTGGCGGATCAACAGGCGGCCACACGCTTTCAGCTCGCCCTTCCGTCAGGCAAAGATAGCGTTTTTATGGGAAACATTGACGAAAAAAGGCTTTCCGGTTTGCTGGAAAGGATCAATCAGATAAAGGAAGATCTTGAGTCTCTTGAGAATGAGGTCAGGGAGATTTTTACGGCTGCGGGATCCACAGCGGCCTCCGGGCCTGCCGCAGTCACTGGGCAGGTCCCGGTCACTGAGACTGCCGCGGTCACTGAGCCTGCCGAAGTGACCGACAATTCCGCAGCCGACGAGGAGCCTATAGTGATAGACGACACCCCGATCGACATTGAGATTCCTTCCATAGACATTCCGCCGGTCATCGAAGATCCCGCCGCGGCTTACGAACAACCAGCGACTCCGGTCGCTGAACACGATGCGGTCACTGAGCCTGTCGAAGTGCCACAGCCAAACACTGCCGACGGAACCGGAATTTCTGACGCATCGGGCGCTTCGGCAAGCTCAGCGACCGGAGAGGCCGAGGAGGTGACCGGAACATCAGATGCACCGGGCGCTTCGACAAGCTCAGCGACCGAGGATGACGAGAATACGGCACTCAAGGACGAGGCTACGGCACAGGAGGGCGACGACCTGCCGTTCGACGATGACCTTCCTTTGGACATCCCGGAGGCCGGACCGATGCCGGAACCTGAGCCGAAGACTGTGACCGGGACAGTGGACGAAGCGAAGCCGAAGACCGCCATCATAGACAGCAAGAAAGCAGAGACGGCCGTAATGGACGTAATGGCCGAGAAACAGGCCTGGAGAACAGACCGGCCGGGATCACAGGTAAGGAACATCATCAGCGCCATCTCCCTCAACGACAGAGTGTTGCTGATCAATGTGCTGTTCCGTGAAGACCCGGTTCTTTTCCAGAACACCATCACCGCGTTCAACGGAATGAACTCTCTTGACGAGGCCATCGCCTACATCCAGACTAATTTCCCGGAATGGGATATGAACTCGGAGCCGGTCTATCGGCTGATGATGGCGGTACGAAGGAAACTCAGCTAAACGCCACAAGCAATCCGGTCACAAAGAGATTACGATTATGCCAGGAACACTCTACATAGTGCCGACACCGGTCGGAAATCTGGAGGACATCACATTCAGAGCCATTCAGGTGCTCAAGGACGCGGATCTCATCCTTGCCGAAGACACCAGGACCAGCAGCGTCCTGCTGCATCACTACGACATCCACGGCAAACTCCAATCCCACCACAAGTTCAACGAGCACCAGACAGTGGAGATGATAAAAGAGAGGATTCTCGGCGGGCTGAATGTCGCTCTGATCAGCGACGCCGGCACGCCGGGGATTTCGGACCCAGGCTTTTTGCTTGCCAGAACCTGCGCATCCGAAGGGATCGAGGTTCAGACCCTGCCGGGAGCAACCGCCTGCATCCCGGCGATAGTCTCTTCCGGACTTCCGTGCGACAGATTCTGCTTCGAGGGCTTCCTCCCCGTCAAAAAGGGACGGCAGACGCTGCTGAAAACCCTTGCCGAAGAGCCAAGGACGATGATTTTCTACGAATCCCCCTACAGGCTCGTCAAGACGCTCGACCAGTTCATTGAATATTTCGGAGCGGAGCGGGAGTGCTCCGTCGCGAGGGAGATCTCGAAGATTCACGAGGAACACAGACGGGGAACGTTGGCCGAAGTCTCGGCGTGGTACAAGGATCACGAGCCTAAGGGCGAGATTGTCATCGTGGTCGCCGGCGCCACACCGGAAAAGAAAAAGCGGAAGGCCGCCAACGAAACGGAAGAATGACTTATGAATATCCCGAATTAAATCAGCAGACTATGACCTGAACAAGATAATTCACGAATATAATTATGAAAGACTTCAACTCAAAGGATGGCAAAAGGCCGTCCGCTTCATTCGTAGTAGGGGCTGTCGCCCTGTTGTTTCTCATTGTCGGCTATCAGGCGGCGCTGTTCATCCACAAGGCGGCGGTCGCCAGAGTCATCGCCAATAATGACGAGCCGGACACGGTGTTCGTATATGAGCCGATAAAGGAAGAGCCAACTCAGTCGATTCGACAGGCTCAGCGACCGGACACACGACAATTTCAGCGACCGGACACACTACAATCTCAGCGACAGGACACACG
>CAYZKZ010000090.1:0-11581 GCA_964479325.1 uncultured Muribaculaceae bacterium | reverse complement strand
GTAGCGGCCTTTGGAGTCCTGGCAGGCAAGGTCGTTGGTGCGGAACCAGCCGTCGTCCGTGAGGACAGAACGAGTCCTTTCAGGATCACGGTAGTAGCCTAACATCACGTTGTCGCCCTTCGCTATGATCTCCCCCTCGCCGGTCTCCGGATTGACGTTCTGGAGTTTCACCTCCACATTGTAGGCAGGCACTCCGATTGAGCCTACCACCGTCTTGCCGACGCAGGCGTTGGTGATCAGCGGCGCTGTCTCCGTCAATCCGTAGCCGATGGCGTAGGGGAATCCGGCTCTTTTCAGGAAATCCTCCACCGTGGAGTCAAGCTTCGATCCTCCGATTCCGAAGAATTTCAACTTGCCACCGAATGAGTTGTAGAGCTTTTTGCCGATGAGCCAGTACAACAGCCCAGGTGTGTGCTGCTTCATCCAGGAGAGCACGCGGCTCTTCTCGATCGTCGGCACGACGCTGCTCTTATAGACCTTCTCTATGATGAGCGGCACCGAACACATAATGGTAGGGCGGATTTTCTTCATCGCCTGCATCAGGATGCTCGGAGTCGGCGGTTTCTGAATATAATAGACGCAGCCTCCTACGTAGAGCGGGTAGAGGACGCTGAACGCCATCTCGTAGGTGTGTGACATCGGAAGGATGGACAGCCATCTGTCCCTCTTCCCGGCCTTTTGGGCGTGGTAGGCGGCGATGATGTTCTGGCAGAAGTTGCGGTGGCTGAGCATCACGCCCTTGGCCTTTCCTGAAGTGCCGGAGGTGTAGATGATCGAAGCCAGGTCATCGGCCTGCGGATCGACACCGTGACCCTCGCAGGTGAACGCCTTGTCGTCTTTCTTTATGAACTCGAATGTCTCGATGTCGATGACAAGGGTCAGCTTGTCGATGACCTCCTTGCTGAGTTTCTTCAGCAGTCTCTTTGAGACAAAGATCGCCTTGCACTCGGAGTGGTTGATGATGTTGGTGACCTCGCTTTCGGACGAGTCTGGAAGAATCGGCACCGTCACCCTGCCGAACGGCACGCACGAGAACATCGCGACGGTCCAGTTTGGCATATTGTTGGACAGAATGGCAACCTTGTCCCTGGCGCTGACTCCGAAGCGGTTGAACCGGTGGGACAGCTCAAGGCATTTATGTCTGAAGCTTTCGTAGGTATATTCCTGCCCGCCTTCGACAAAGCGCGAGAGCGGTCTCTTGGCGAAATTGTCGGTGGCATATTCAAATAGCTTGGCCAGGGTAGTGACATAGTTCTCCCTGCTTTGGCTGAAAATTGGCATCTTATGTTGTCTTTATTCGTAAGTGCTTGTGAATAGGAGGATTCTCTCAATGGGTGATGTAGTCCTCAGGGTGCTTGCCCACCATCTTGTAGCTCTCGTAGATCGCCTGGATCCTGTCCGTGTCGGCGCGGGCGTCGTCGGTCAGTTCCACTTTCTCGCCGATGCTGACGCGTTTCGTACCCCAGTCGAAGTAGCCAAGATAAACAGGGCAGCCGACCTCTCTCGCGATAAGATGGTAGCCGGTCTTCCATTTTTTCACCGGCTTTCTTGTTCCCTCTGGAGCGATGGCGAGGTGGAACCTATCCACTTTCTCCATCTCTTCGATGAGGCTCTTGACCATTGTGGCAGCGCTTCTCCTGTCAACAGGGATGCAGCCGACCTTGCGGAGGAACACACCGACAGGCCAGAAGAAAAACTCTTTCTTGATCATAACGTGCGCCGTCTGGTCGAACTGAGTGTAGAACAGGTAGGAGATGACAAAATCCCAGACCGAGGTGTGTGGCACACCAAGGATGACACATTTATCCTCCGGGGCTGGACCTCCGACGGTCTCCCATCCCATCTTCTTAAGCAGCCAGCCGCAAAATTTCGCCCAACGTGACATAGTCTTTGAATATTAGATGTTTACGTCCTCCAACTCTTCCTCCGACCTCAGGTTCGCCCTGATGAAGTTCTGGCGCTCGATCGTGTTGTCGCCCATATAGAACTCCATAATCTCGGCGATGGACTCCTCGTCGGACAGCTTCACGAGGTCAAGCCTCATATTCTCTCCGATGAAGTCCACGAACTCGTCCGAGGAAATCTCTCCGAGACCTTTGAACCTTGTGATCTGCACGGATGTCTTCAGAGCCTTGACGGCGGCCTCCTTCTCCTCGGTGGAGTAGCAGTAGCGCCTCTCCTTCTTGTTGGCTACCCTGAAAAGCGGGGTCTGAAGAATATGCACGTGTCCGCGCCTGATCAGGTCAGGGTAATATTTCATAAAGAAGGTCAGCACGAGCATCCTGATGTGCATTCCGTCATCATCGGCATCGGTGGCGACGATGATGTTGTTGTAGCGCAGGTTGTCAAGGTCGTCCTCCACTCCGAGGGCCGAGATGAGAAGGTTCAGTTCCTCGTTCTCAGCCACCTTCTTGTGGCTTTCCTTGTAGCAGTTGATAGGCTTTCCACGAAGACTGAACACAGCCTGGCAGGATGCGTTGCGCACTTTCGTGATGGTTCCGCTCGCGGAGTCTCCCTCGGTGATGAATATGCTTGTCCGCTCCGCGAGATCCTGCTTGTCCTTCGGCAGCTTGTCGCCGAAATGGTAACGGCAGTCCCGCAGCTTGCGGTTATAGACATTAGCCTTCTTGTTTCTTTCCCTTGTCTTTTTCTGGATTCCGGCGATCTCTTCGCGCTCGGCCTGCGACTCCTTGATCTTGTTCTCGATGATCGGGACGAGATCCTTGTGGATTCTCAAGTAGTTGTCCAGATTCTTGGCGATGAAGTCGTTGATGTAGGATCTGATGGTCGGCCCGCGGTCGATCTCTATCGAACCGTCGGGGTTCTGAACCTTCTTGCCATTCTCGTCAGTCCTCTCCTTCTCCCACATATAGGTTGAGCCGAGCTTTGTCTTGGTCTGTCCCTCGAAGTTAGGCTCCTGGATCTGGATGCTGATCGCTCCGATTATGCCCTGGCGGCAGTCCTCAGGGGCGTAGTTCTTCTTGTAGAACTCCTTGAGGGTCTTGGCGATGGCCTCTCTGAAAGCGGCCAAGTGGGTTCCGCCGTCACGGGTGTTCTGTCCGTTGACGAACGAGGCGATGTTCTCGCCGTAGGAGTTGCCGTGCGTCAGCACGACTTCGACATCCTCGCCGACCAAGTGGATAGGCTCGTAGCGCGGAGTCTCCGACAGGGTATCGTTCACGAGGTCGAGAAGACCGTTCTCCGACTTGTAGGTGACTCCGTTCAGAACAAACGCGAGACCTTTCTTCAGGTAAGAGTAGTTCTTCACCATCGTCTCCACGTAGTCCGTATGGAACTCGAAGCCGCCGAACATCATACTGTCCGGAGTGAAGACCACGAGGGTCCCGTTCTTCTCACCGACATTCTCCTTTCTGCCGCTATCGACCAGCTGACCGCGCTCGTACATCGCCCAGGAACTCTCTCCTCCTCGGAAAGACTCCACGTAGAACTTCTCTGAAAGTGCGTTCACGGCCTTTGTACCCACGCCGTTGAGGCCGACGGATTTCTTGAAGGCCTTGTCGTCGAACTTTCCTCCGGTGTTCAGCTGGCTTGTCGCCTTCACCACCGATCCAAGCGGGATTCCTCGTCCGAAGTCCCTCACGGTGACCTGCCGGTCCTCAATCTTGATGATGACCTGCTTGCCGAATCCGGCGGAGAACTCGTCGATGCTGTTGTCAACTATCTCCTTGAGAAGCACATAGATTCCGTCTCCAGGGTTGGAGCCGTTACCAAGTCTTCCGATGTACATTCCCGGACGCCGGCGGATGTGTTCGACACCCTCCAGGGTCTTGATGTTGTCGTCAGTGTAGTCGTAGTTCTGTTGTACGTTCGCCATTAATCTAATCGCATAATCGTACAAAATTACAAAATTCCGCCGTGATTTGAAAAAGTATCTTTATTGTGGTAAATTTGCGTGTGGAAAGAGATTTGCATCTTTACTTGGTTTTAAGGATCTGGCAATATGAACATATTCAAGCATTTTGTACTTCCGCTCGCCGTGTCCGGCCTGCTGCTTTGCGGGCAGGAGAACCTTTCGGCTCAGGGTTCCGGCAAGGACAACACGTTCGAGGGCATCGTGCGGATGGACAAGACATCCCACGATTTCGGCGACATTATGGTGTCTGACGGCCCGGTGACGGCGACATTCAAGGCCACGAACGTCAGCGACAAGCCGCTGCTCATCTATAATGTGGTGACATCCTGCGGCTGCACGTCGGTCGAGTGGACCAGAAAGCCGATAGCTCCCGGTCAGGACGGTGCCATCAAGGCGACGTTCAAGAACGACGAGAAGGGCTATCCTTTTGACAAGTCGCTCACAGTCTATTTCTCGGGGATGAAGCGGCCTGTGATCCTGCGCCTGCGCGGTGTGAGCCACGACAGAAAATTCACTCTTGAGGAGGTTTATACGACTCGTTTCGGCGACCTTGCCTTCAAAAAGGTGGACATCAAAGGCGGGAATATGTCGCAGGGTCAGCAGAAAAGCGGTGAGATTGTGGTGGCCAACCTCGGACGGAAACCCTTGAGCTTGGGCTTCGCCGATGTCAGCCAGGGACTCTCCCTCAAGGTCTCCCCGAATCCTGTTCCGGCCAATTCCACTGCCAAGGTCTCCTACACAGTGACAGCCGACAGGCAGCATTGGGGAAAGAATTACTATTACGCGACACCGTTGGTGGATGGCCGTCAGTACAAGGCTGTTGTGAGGCCCTCTTCGGAGAGCGAGCCTGTGGCCGCCGGTGCGGAGGCGGTGGTGGCCGACCCTAATCCTGAACTCGGGGCGGGGAAGAGCCGCATAGGAATATTCACGTTCACGAAGGAGAATTTCTCCGTTCTGACGGACAAGGAGCGTGAGGCCGGGGCGAATCCCATCGCCGACGAGAGCACTTTCTCTTTCGGCAAGGTCAAGGCCGGAGGCAAGGTGGACTGCGAGTTCGTCTTCACCAACAAAGGAAAGTCTCCTTTCCGGATCTACAAGGTGGATTCTGAGAGTTCCCGTGTGAGCGCCCGGCCGTTTCCGGATGTCCCGGCCGGGGGCAAGGGGGCGCTTAAGGTGACATTCGACACAAAAGGGTTTCCGGCGGGGGAGTGCCTGATCGTTCTGACACTCACCACGAACTCCCCGCTCCGCCCGATAATCAACCTTTATCTCACCGGTTGGGTGGCTTCTTAGGAATATGTTAGTGTCTGTCTTGATCGACGCCTTGCGCGGGGCGGTCCTCGTCTCGGGACTCGTTGTTGTGATGATGATGGTCATCGAGTCATTCAACGTGGAGTCCGACGGCAGGATATTCAGATCCCTCAGAAAGTCCGGCTTCGCCCAGGTTGTCGTTTCCGCCCTTCTTGGCTCCGTTCCGGGCTGTGTCGGTGGTTTTGCCGCCGTCTCCCTTTACACGCACAGGATGCTGAGTTTCGGCGCTTTGGTGGCTATGATGGTGGCCACTACTGGTGACGAATCCTTTATGATGTTGGCGATGTTTCCGGGAAAGGCCGCCGCTCTGTTCCTCATCCTTTTTGTCCTTGCCGTGGTGACGGGGCTGCTTGTGGACAGGTTCTACGCCAAGGGGCGGAGACTCCCTACCCGGCTGGAGGATTCGTTCGAGCTTCACGGGAACGACTGTGGGCATAGTGGCGGACATCATCACAAGGAAGGAAGGCATTTCGGCAAGGTCAGGGTTCTGATGTTCGCCGGGGTCATCATATTCATCGCCGCCCTGCTGCTTGGGCTGCTTGAGGAAGGCGGTGAGTCTGATGGACTTGAGGTTTTTGACGAGGAGTGGATGTTCTGGCTTTTCGGTGCGCTGAGCCTCATCGTGATCGGAGCGCTGCTTTTCGCCTCCGACCACTTTGTCGAGGAACATCTTTGGGAACACATTGTGCGCAAGCATCTTCCGAGCATCTTCTGCTGGACTTTCGGTGTGCTTCTGACCATCGGAATCCTCTTTAATTTCATAGATGTCTCCGCTTGGGTGAGCGACAACACCGCCCTGATGATCCTGCTTGCCATCGTCATAGGACTTATTCCGGAGTCAGGCCCGCACCTTGTCTTTGTGACATTGTTCGCGAGCGGAGTGATTCCGTTCCCTGTCCTTCTGGCCAATTCCATAGTCCAGGACGGACACGCCTCGCTGCCGCTTCTTGCCGACAGCAAGTCGTCTTTTGTGAAGTCCAAGGCGATAAAAGTCGGAATCGCCCTTGTCGTTTTTGCGGTATGGGGTTTGATATTGTGATTTTAAGATTTATATTTGCATTCTGTTTCCGGTCTCCGGAGGCGGAATGTTATTAATGACAATTTTTTATTTATTATTATGGCTTACAAGATTTCAGAGACTGATTGCGTAGCCTGCGGAACCTGCGCAGGCGAGTGCCCTCAGGGAGCTATCCACGAGGGTGACGTTTACACCATCGACCCTAACGCTTGCATCGACTGCGGCACCTGCGCCGACGCTTGCCCTATGGGCGCCATCCATCCGGCTGAGTAATATCAGCAGCCGAATGCCCAGGCTGTCGCATTTGTGCCGGCCAGTGGGTGTAAAACTTAAATGAGTGCCTGCCCGCAGGGTCAGGAGAAAAACAGATCCCGGATTTTGTTACGCGCGGAATCCGGGAATCTGTTTTTTTGTACTTGTATCTGGCGGTTTCGTACATTTCTGTGGCGGCGTGGATGTTTTGTGAAATATTATCTTTACTTTCGTGACCGAAACCTCAGACACTGATGGGAAAGTATCTTGTCATAGAAAGCGGAAGCACCCTTCTGCGTATTCCACTCGGAAGCCTTGTGTATGTCAAGGCCGAGGGCAACTATAGCCGTATATTCACGGTTATGGATGTCGTGAGAGGTTCCGGCGGGACGCTGGTCGTGTGTCAGCTTGGACAGATTCAGGACTATCTTGCTTATGTCATTGGCGAGGACGAGTCCAGGATGATTGTCCGGGCGGGCAAGAGTCACATCATCAATCTGGATTTCGTGTCGGAGATCAACCTGACGAAGCAGACATTGTCTTTGTCCGACTGCGAGAGGTTTGAGGCAGTCCTGTCCGATGGTCTGTCCAGACAGGTTCTGAAGGGATTGAAGGATGCCTTGGGGCAGGAAGGTAAGGTTAATGACTAAACGAGGAAACGGATGAAAACAAACGAACGTGATAATGTGCGTGAGGATGAGATAATCTTCATTGGCAGGAATGGTACGCAAGACCGTAGGAAGTTGCCCAAATGGCTATGGTGGGTCTGCGCGGCGCTGGTTCTATGTGTGGCCGCGGTGGTGGTGATCCTTTGCCTTTCCTCAGGCGGCGCTTCTGAAGAGGAAGACCAGACCGGCTTGTTCGAGGAAAGCGTCGAGGTGCCGGCCGACTCCGCGTCGGTCATTTGCGGCGTTGATTCCACCGGCAGGTCCTGCACTGAAATAATCGACACGACGGTCGGCTCTGTTCCTTTGACGATTCTCGTCCCGCGAGGAGCGGTGCCTGATCTTTCCGTCGGAGCGCCTGACTATGACAGGAATGAATATATTCTCGCGGCTCAGGCGGCCGACATCCGCGCGGACAACCGTCAGATACTCGGCTCGTTTGTGCTGAGAGGTGAGGTTCTGACAGAAGGCACATCCAAGAAAGGCTTCTGCGCCATCATTGACGGCAGAATCACGGTAGGTGTGTCCGAGAACACAACGCTCTTCGACAAGGCGGTCGAGACCGGAGGCTATTTTTTCAGACAGTACCCTCTTGTTGACAACGGCGCTCCGGTCCGAAACGACAATCTGAAGAACCAGACGGTCCGCAAGGCTCTCTGCGCCAAAGGTGGCGATATTTTCGTCATTATTACCGGGTGCGACATCACTATGAATGATTTTGCCGTCCTTCTTGCTGACTTCGGCGTGGACAATGCGATTTATCTGGTGGGAAGTTCCTCTTCCTACGGCTGGTATATTCCTGAGGACGGGAAATTGGTTGAGTTGGGTTTTGACCTGCACCGTCAGTCCTACCGGAACGAGTCCTACATCCGCTGGCGTAAGGTGGAATAGGTTCTCTAAAGCCTTTCTGAACGCATTGTGGATAGGGGTGTTCTGCCGCCTATACTTCCTGAATGGGGCTGGCTGAACCTACCCGTCCACAGTCTTGCGAAAGATGCTTCTTCGACAGCATTTTGCAAACCAGGCAAGGATGAGTGATTTTACACATTAATGGGCTGCAAGAGACTTACAGCAAAGGTGTCATATAAACCGGGAGCAGTTTCACGGGGCCGTCCTTGCCGAGATCCTTGGTGTAAATCAGGTACCGGCCGATACACTTGCCGTGGCACTTAAGTCCCGCAGAATGAATGTCTTAAGCCTTGTCCTGGTCCCGAATTTCAGACCAGGATAAGGCGCTTTTGACTGATAATCAGCGTGTTGTCCGCCACGAGAAGTGTGTCGGTAAAATGTACTTGGCGTGATGTCGAAATGTAGAGTTGTGCAAATTGATTGTTTAACAAAGAATCCTGGTCTCTATTTGGGGTATGTTGATTACACTGGAGGAATCCTGGGGGGCGGTTTTCTTGTGGATTGTAAAGTTTTTTAACAGTCGGTGTAAAGTTTCTTTACACTTCGGTTGATTTTGTGATTGGCTAATTCATTGGGCGATAATCTGTTGCTTGTTTTGGCACGGAAGTGGTTTGCTGAAATCGACTTTGGAAATAAATGATTGCGAAATGAGCATATTCAGAAAAAGAAAACTTGGGACACCGCTTTCAGCGGTGCTGAACATCCTGGGAATGACGGTGGCGTTCGCCGCCTTGTACATCATCCTTGTGCAGGTGCATCACGATCTGACCTACAACAAGGAGATCAAGGACGCCGACAGGGTCTATTGTGTCTCGCTTCCGGACTGGTACGAGGAAGGAAAGTATATGTGCTGGCTTTGCCGCCCTCCTTTCGAGCAGATCATCTCTACTATCCCTGGGATTGAGGCCGGTGGCACGGGCTATTTAAGCGGCTCTGCCATTGATGTGATAGTCGGGGACGGAAAGGCTCCCTCGTCGTCGGATCCAAAGGTTTCGATGAAGATGTCCTCAATGAACAAAGGCGCGCTCGATGTCTTCGGGTTTGATCTGGCGGAAGGCTCGTGGGATGACTACGTAGGTGACTGGGACTATGCCTTCAGCGAGTCTGCCGCGAAAAAGTATGGGCTGGAGGTCGGCAGCCACATCTTGATAAGAGATTGGAAATCCGGTAAATACCAAGATGCCAATGTGGTGGCGATCTACAAGGATATGCCGATGAACTCTGACCTTTCCAGCTTTGAGGGAATATGTCCTATCGGAGATGAGGGAATAAACAGTTGGAGCGAGTGGAGTTATCCGTATTTCTTCAAGGCTAAGAAGGGGGTGACCAAAGACGAGCTTGAGTCCTCCTCACAGGAATTGATGAAAGAGATCATCGGCGGTGATTCCGATGTGTCGGAAGAGGACAAGGCGGAGTCCGTCAAGCGTACCAAAATCCATCTTATACCTCTGACGGAGACGTACTTTGACTCTTCTATCGCCAACGCCAGCTCGGCGAAAGGCAACAAGTCAACCACCTACACCCTGTTGGCCATCGCCTTGCTGGTCATCATCATAGCTTTCATCAACTTCATCAATTTCTTCTTCGCGCTCGTTCCGGTGCGGGTACACTCGGTCAACACAAGAAAGGTCTTAGGAGCGTCCAGGGCGAGCCTTATTTTAGACTGCGTGATAGAGGCCGTCTCGTTGATTGTCATCTCGTTGGCTTTGGCTGCCGCTGTGGTGGCTCTGTTCAGGTCATCCACCGCCGCAAGTCTCATCACCTGCTCGACGGCTTTCGGAGCCAACGTCTCCGTGGGCATATTCACAATCATTCTTGGACTTTTCTTCGCTGTGGCGTCGAGTCTTTATCCCGCTTTCTACATCACCTCATTCTCGCCGGCGCTTGCCTTGAAAGGTTCTTTCGCCTCAAGTTCGAGAGGCCGGGTTCTGAGGTATGTTCTTGTCGGACTTCAGTTCCTGATCTCGATCACGCTTGTCATCTGTGCCACATTCGTCGGACTTCAGAGAAGGTTTATGATGGGACACGATATGGGCTTTGACCGAGAGGAACTCCTTGTGGCAAAAGTGAACAGGACAGTCGGGAAGTCTTCCGAGACTGTCACCTCAAAGCTTCTGGAAGATCCGCGGATCAAGGATGTCACCTGGGCGGACGGCGACATAGTCAGCTCCGGCAGAATGGGATGGGGAAGACTCTACAAAGGCGAGCAGATCAACTACCTGTGCTACCCTGTCGCCTGGAACTTCCTTCAGTTTATGGGAATTCATGTCGTGGAAGGCCGTGACTTTACAAAAAACGACGAGCAGAGCGAGAATGGAGTGTTCATTTTCAACGAGGCGGCGAAGGACAAATTCGGCTTTACGTTGGAGGACAGGCTTGAAGGACATAGGGACGACCCTGCCGAGATTGTCGGATTCTGTAGGAACTTCAACTTCACATCGCTCAAGAGAGAGGTCGCTCCGCTGGCCCTCTATATTTTCGGCAAACATCCTTGGAGGTCTCTCACGACCCTCTTCGTGCGCACCCAGAAGAACACTGACGTGCAGGCTGTTATCGAAAAGATCACCTCTACCGTTTCGGAGATCGATCCTACCGTCAACCCGGATGACATCGATGTCAGGTTTTTTGACAAGCAGTTGCAGACTCAGTACGAGACAGAGGCCAATTTCTCACGTCTGATCACCCTCTTCACTCTCCTTGCCATCATCATCTCGCTGATGGGTGTCTTCGGACTCGTGATGTTCGAGACCGAGTACCGCCGCAAGGAGATCGGAGTCAGGAGGGTGAACGGAGCCACGGTGGGGGAGATCCTGAAGATGTTCAATCTTGAGTTCGCCAGGATCGTGCTTGTCTGCTTCATCATCGCCGTGCCTCTGGCCTGGTGGATTGTCAACCGCTACCTGTCCGGATTCGCCTACAGGGTGCCTATCCACATCTGGGTGTTCGTCGCCGCTCTGGCCGCCGTCCTTCTGATCACGGCGATCGTCGTGACCGGACGCTGCTACAAGGCCGCCACCGAGAATCCAAGCGTCACGTTGAAAAAAGAATAAATAGGGGAATATCAATCTATTATAAAAGGAATAGTTTGCCTCTCCAATCAAGAACGGCTCGCATTTTGCGGGTCGTTCCTTGTTTTCGGTAAGAAAGAAGAAAAAGGGAATCGCTCGGTTTGGCATCAAGCATATTCCCGTAAATTAAACCACTACATTATGAGACATTCCACAATTCTAACTGCCATCGCTCTGGCCGCAGCGGCCTTGGTGGCGTCGTTCCAGAACTGCTATGCCTGCACAGGCATCACACTGAAGGCTAAAGACGGCTCCACAGTGGTGGCCCGCACCATCGAGTGGGCCGCGTCGGACAATGACTGCCGCTGGGTTGTCGTACCCCGCGGCCACACCTGGAAATCCTTCATTCCCGGCGGCGGGACGGGACGAGGCTTCACTTCTGAATACGGCTACGTCGGTGTCGCTGTGGTTCAGGATGAGCTGATGATGGATGGAATGAACGAGAAAGGACGCTCTGCCGGCCTGTTCTATGTCCCTGACTACG
>CAYZKZ010000089.1:0-11607 GCA_964479325.1 uncultured Muribaculaceae bacterium | reverse complement strand
AGCCCATCTCCTTGCAGACCTTCTTCTCGAAATCAGCCACGTTGGCGGCCTGGTCGCCCTCGGACATCTTGGCGAGATCCTCCTCGGTGAGCTCGTGCCACTTCATATCAAGTATGGAGGCGGCGCAAAGCTCGGAGGTCATAAAGCCCTGGTTGAACTTCCTGGCGTTGCCTATCTTGACCACGAGAGAGTCTGGGATGACCTCACCGGTCTTGTAGTGCTTGGCGTACTCGGCGAGGATCTCCGGCTGGAAGGCCCAGTTCTCGTTGAACTGCGAGAAGGTCTCCACAAAGTCACGGGCGACATTCGTTCCACTGACAGACGGATAGTGGCACTTGGTGAGAAGTCCGTGGAGGGCGTGGCCGAACTCGTGGAAGACGGTCTCGACCTCGTCGATCGTGAAGAGAGCCGGAAGAGAGTCCGTCGGAGCGGTCATATTCCCGACATTGATGATGATCGGGCGCACGTCATTGCCCTGAGCATCAACATATTGCTCACGGAAGTTAGTCATCCACGCGCCACCTCTCTTCGACGAGCGAGGGAAATAGTCGGTGGTGAATATTCCAAGAAGGCTGCCGTCCGCATCCGTGACCTTGAAGGCCTCGACCGCAGGGTTGTAGAGCGGAACGTCCTTCAGCGGCTCGACGTTGACGCCGTAGAGCTTGTGGGCGGCGAAGAAGATGCCGTCACGGACATTCTCCATCCGGAAGTACGGCTTCGTCAGATTCTCGTCCAATGAATATTTCCGCTGACGAACCTTCTCGGCGTAGTAGAACCAGTCCCAGGACTCGATTTTCGAGCCGGCAGGAAGTTTTCCAGCCTGTATGTCCTCGTCCATAACCTTCTGCATGTCAGCTATCTCCTCCTTGGCCTTGGCTACGGCCGGGCCGATGATTCGTCCAAGGAAAGCATCCACGGTCTGCGGATCGTGAGCCATCTTGTTGTCCAGCTGGTAGGCGGCGAAGTTGTCGAAACCGAGAAGTTTCGCCCTCTCGGCGCGGAGTTTCAGAATCTCAAGGCAGAGGGCTTTGTTGTCATATTCATTGCCATTGTTGCCCCTTGAGGAGTAGGCCTTGAACATCGCCTCCCTGCGGCTTCTGTCCTCGCAGGAGGTCATCTCCGCCGTGTAGGAGGAAACCGGGACACCGAACTTCTCCTTGAACGCGTTGTTCTCCGCGAGGAGGTTCGTGCCGAATTTCTGCTGGGCGGCGGCGATCTTCTGGTTGATCTCCTTGATCCTTGCCTGAGCGGCCTCGTCCAGATCGACTCCGTTGCGGGTGAAACTCTGGTACAGTTTCTTGAGTACCATCTGCTGCTCCCTTGTGAGTCCGCTCTGGTCGGCGTCGTGGACGGCTTTGACCCTCTGGAAGAAGTCCTTGTTCATCGAGATGTTGTCCTCGTGCTCGGTCATCAGGGCCGTGGCCTCCTCGACGACCTTGTTCATCTCGTCGCTGCCCTCGGTCTCCTGAAGGTTGAACAGCACGGCAGTGGTCTTGGACAAAGTCCTGCCGGACAGCTCGTAGGCCGCCACCGTGTTCTCGAACGTCGGAGCGTCCGGGTTGTTGATTATAGCGTCCAGTTCCTTGTTCTGCTCCTCGATTCCGGCCTTGACGGCAGGGATGTAGTCAGAAAGCTGGATCTTCTCGAACGGCGGGATGCCGTAAGGTGTGTTCCATTCCTCAAGGAACGGATTGGTTCTGGTCTGTGTGCAGGCTGCCATCATAACGATCGCTCCCAATGCTAAAAATGTTCTTTTCATAACGTGACTATTCACTATCTAACAATTTCCACTCCGTCAAGGTCGATCAAGGTGAACTGGGCGTTAACCTCCCCCTTGCTCGTCGTATAGATCGAGAGAATTCCTTTCATATTGACCTTGGAGCCGGAAAGGATTGCCGGGTCAATCTGCGTGTCGGCGAAACGGGCGTAGCCGCTGGAGCGGACCTGAACCTCCTTGCCGTCCATCTTGAAGTACTGGCTCACAGAGTAGGCGGAGGCGTTGTCAAGCAAGGTCTGCTTGAGTGACGGCACGGTCCTGCCGGTGTTGGTAGCCCCTGCGTCGAAAGTCCCCGACTGGAGGTATTTCTTGAAACCTTCCTTGGACATCGCCCAGGTCGTCACACCCCACGACTTGTCAGAGAAGAAAATCCTGTTGTCATTGTCCTTCTTGTCCTTGTTCTGTTCCACATAGACAAGGCAGAAGATCTCGTTGCCGTAGGTAAGCCCGTCAAGTTCGACGTAGCAGCCGAGGTTCTCCGCCTTCAGAAGATCAGCCGCGGCCACCTTCTTAGGCTGGAGCGGAGTGTCGATCTTTCCCCTGAAGATGTGTGTGTCAATGATGTATTGCACCTCAAGGTAAGAGGTCTCGTACTCCCCTGTCGGGTCGGCATAGCCGAGCTGGATCATTCCGTTGTAGGCTCCGAGAGTGAGTCCGGAACACTTGACATAGACCCACTGGCCAAGCTTGTAGTCATTGTAGAGGGCGTTCTTGCCGAGTTTGATTTCAATACCGCTCGTGGCGTCCTGGATGTAAAGACTCTTGTAGATGTTGCCGCTGCGGTCCTCGGAGACGACCTGTCCGCCGATGACGATGTCCTTGTCGATCTTGACAGGAGCGGACTTGTACATAGCCTTGAGCTCGGCGATGGTCGTGTTCGGATTCATCGTCACAGGCTCATAGACATCAGCCTCGCCGTAGTCCCCTGTGAAGACCTGATCCCACTCCTCGCACGAGGCGAAGGTGAGGAGAGCGGCGATCAGAGCGAAATATATTCTTTTCATAACCTAAAATCTGAAATAAATGTTCAACATATAGTTGATTCCACTCATATAGAAGTACTTGGAATCAAACCTGTAGAACCTCTCCTTGCTGACGGTGTTATCGACAAGGCGGGTCTGCTCGTAGCCTCCGGTGCGCACGTTCCTGTTGTTCAGCAGGTTCTTGACCTGAAGCGAGAAGCCAAGCTGGTACTTCCTCTGAATATACCAGGACTTGCCCACGCTGGCGTTCACAAGCGCGAAGTTCTTGAACTTCTCCTGCGCGGCCATATACTCGATCTCATCAGCGGTGACCTGCTTGTCCGGACCGGCGATGGCCATATCCGTCCTGTAGAGCGGATTCATATCCAGATAGGAATTCCCGAAGAAATCCACATCGGCGTCGATGAACCAGTAGTTCTTGTTCCAGGCGAGGCCAAGACTCGCGGCAAGCTGCGGAGTTCCGGCCACATAGTGCTGAACCGTCTTTCCCTCGGCTGTAGGATGGCTCTTCCAGTAAGGGATCACCACTCCGTAGGTTCCGGCGACATATTCAGCGCTGTTGTCGTAGGTCTGGTACATCGTCGGGTTGGAGGTGTAGGTGTATTTGCCGTAGGAGAGGACTCCCTGGGCAGAGAGGTTCGGGACAGGGGTAGGGACCTTGAAGCCCAGCTCCACTCCGATGTGTCTTTCGTCGATTCCGGACATTGCGAAGTTGGTGAAGGAGTTCTGCGAGTCGTCGTAGAAACTCATCACGTCGGTCTGGTCCTTGATGGAGGTATAGAACGCCGTGACGCGCAGGTCGTAGCCTGAGTTGCGGTAGGCGTAGTTGATGTCGGCGCTCAAAGTCTTGATTGTCTTGAGGTCAGGCATCACCGTGTTTCTGGTTCTCGGAGAGATGAACGCCTGGTTGAAAGTAGGCGCTTCCGTGATGTAGGCGGCGTCGGCGTAGATCCTGTGGCCTCCGCGGATGAAATAACTGAGGTTCAGCTTGCCGGATCCGGTCAGGAAGTCCTTCTTCTCGGACTCGCCCTTCGAGGTGATCGGGCTGCCGTCGATCTGGTCGTACTTCGTGATGACCTCTCCGTTGTAGGTGAACGGGTTGCCGTTGTCGTCAAGTCCCGGGAAAAGACCCTTCCTCAAAAGACCTTCCCTCCAGAATTTTGAATATCCCAACCTACCGGCGACCGTGGCCTCCAGCCCTCCGAACGTGAAGCGTCCGGAAGCCCAGGCCTCCGCGCGGCGGATGTGGGCGTAGTAGTCGTAGCCGTACTTGTCGCCCTCCCTGAGAGTCTGGGCGGCGCCGTGGGCCAGATAGTAGTCAAGGTCGTTCTGGATCATCGTCGGATAGGCGGCGAAATCCCTTTCGGCAAACTGGTCGATGTTGACGTAATAGTCGCCTCCGAGAAGGTCGTCCAGAATCTTGTAGTACTCCGTGCGGTTCCACTTGTAGGAAAGTCCTCCGGTGACAGTCAGGAACTTGACCGGATTCCACTTGGCGTTGACCGCGAAGTTGAGGTCGTTCTGATCCACACGCCTTTCCTCGATGACGTACTTGGAGCGGTTGCCCGCATCCGTGGCGTTCAGAGAGTTGACAGCATAGAGGCGGTCCCAGTTGATGTGGGTCGTCGTTGAGAGATCCGACTCCCAGGCCTCCTTCGCCCAGGCGTATTTGGCGAAGTTCTGGCGGTTGTAGTCGGTGTTGTCCATATAGAAATAGCTCGGAAGGTTCCTGTAGTAGTCAGGACGAGGGTCCGGAGCGTCGTACCAGTCGAGAGCCGTGTAGCCGTTCTTTCCGAAACGGTAGAGAACCGTGGCGGAGGCGGCGAACTTCTGGGACTCAGGCGTGAAATCGTACTTCAGGATGGCGATAGGCTCGTGTGTCTTGCGGACACGGGCGTTGCGCACCTTGCCGTTGTAGTAGCCCCAGTTGGAGTTGTACATATTGTCCCCCATCAGGTCATAGACCTCCTGCGTGGATCCGTTCTGCGCGCCGCGTTCTCCAGGCGCGGCCATAAACGTGAATCCTAATTTGTGAGCCTCATCGAACTTCTTCTCGACAGCCCCGTAGTAGCCGAACGAGCGGTAGAACACACCCTTGATCCAGTCGTTGCCGCCAAGCCTGGCCGATGCGCTGAAGGCGTAGGACCAGCCGTTGTCAAGTTGTCCGGAGGCGTAGGTCAACATCAGACGAAGCCTGTACAAGGCGCTGTTGGTCAGCACGCTTCCCCTCCAGCCTGTGCGGATGGAAGAGGCCATAGGCATAATGTTCGTGAGGCCGTTGTAGCCGCCGAATCCGTAGTTCGAGATCTCAGCGCCGTTCACGGACTCCTTGCTTCTCGTGGCCTCGTTCAGGCCGCTCCAAAGGGAGTACGGAGTGTAGCCGGTGACAGCGTCGTTCATCCTGACACCAGCGAGATACACATCCTGTGACTCGCTTGAGTAGCCGCGCACACGGAAGCGCACGGAGCTGAAATTGTAACCGGCCATATTGTTGAACACATCGTTCTGGCCGAAAAGGATGGTCGGACTGTCCTGGTAGCCGGAGTCATCCATATCGAACTCCGAGAAGCTGGCGTCATCGACCTCGGTGACCTTCGTCACAGGGGTGAGAGACAGCGTGAACATATTCTTTACATAGCCGTCGTTGACGGTCACGTTCACTCTCGACTGGAGGTAGTCCGGGCTTTCGATGACCAGATCGTACATTCCGTCCTTCAGGTTTCCGATCTGGAAGGTACCGTCCTGCCCCGCCTTGACGCGGGCGACCTCACGGTCTCCGGAGTACAGCACCAGATCAGCTCCCTCGATGGCCGTCTTGCTCAAACGGCTGACGACCGTACCTTTCACGCCACCGGTGTAGTTCTGGGCGGACATTGTCAACGCCAGAAAAAGAGCCGAGGCGGCAAGGAATATTCTTTTGTTCATATTTATTGAATATTAACTATTTATCCATTTGGAGGGTCACTTCGACAAGCTCAGTGACCGAGCCTCTGCGGTCACTGCACTTTCGGTCGCTGAGCTTGTCGAAGTGCCGAAGCGACTTAAGTAATTACTTGTTACTAATGACAATATAGGTCGGGTAGTGGTCGCTGTACCCGCCGACATAAGAGCCGCTGGAATAGGTCCTGAACGGAGTTCCCTTGTACTGTCCGGTCTGCTGGACCATAAACGGCTGGTTGAAGACGCGGCCGTAGTACTTTCCTTTCACGATAGGGACGAGCCTCAACGAGCCTTTCGGAGCGTTCACCAACGCCTCGTTGGTCATTATGATGTCGTAGATGTTCCACTCCCCGCGGTAGGCCAAAGAGCCGTAACCGGCCTTGAGCATCGAGGTGAACGGAGAGAAGAAGTCAGCCTTGCCGACCTCGGAGATGTTCTCCTTGCCGTGCATATAGACTGTCATACTCTCGTCGGTAGGGTTGTCGTTCATATCCCCCATCACCACGATCTTGATCCCGGGATATTCCTTCATCAGCGCAGCCGAGTGCTCGTAGATGATCTCCGCACCGCGGCTTCTGAGGTCAGTTCCCTTGCCGCCGATCCTCGAAGGAAGGTGGGCCACGAAGAACGCGAACATCTCGCCCTTGATCTCGCCGCGGACCATCAGGATGTCACGGGTGCGGAAATTCCTCTGGGACTCCCTGTCCATATCGAACTTGATGTCCTTGCTGTTGAAATCGTAAGGGATTGACTGGCTTTCGATCACCTTGAACTGTTCCGGCCTGTAGAGCAGGGCCACATCGACGCCGCGGCGGTCCGGACCATCATAGTGGACGATCTGGTAGTTCGCGTCGGCGATCTCCGGCTGGCTGACCAGATCCTCAAGGACGTGGCGGTTCTCTATCTCGCTCAGTCCAAGGACGGTGTGGAAGGCGTTGTTCTCCTCGGCCATCGCCTTGATGACAGTCGCTATGTTGTGAAGCTTGCGGTTGTACCTCGCCTCGGTCCAGCGGTTAGCGCCGTCAGGAAGGTACTCGTAGTCATTCTTGCCATCGTCGTGATAGGTATCGAAGAGGTTCTCGACATTGTAGAACCCAATGACATAGCCCCTCGCCCCCTTGCCGGTCTTGGCGCAGGCCGTGACGGTGACAGCAAGGATAAGGAGAGCGGAATAAAGTAATTTTCTAAAACGCATATTAGTTTTGTATTATATTCATTTTCAGTGCCTACCACCACCAGGCGATTTTGGCGGGATCCTCCGCCTCAACCTTTGCGGCCGCATCCTCTCCGATCTTGGCCGGGAGGTTCACGAAAAAGTCGATTCCGAGCCGTTTCTCAAGGTCATCCACCGACATTGAATATCTCGAATCCACCGACTTGGTGCTGTAAACCTTGTGGTCCATCCACACGGCGCAGGCGGAATAGCCGGAGTAGCCGTAGTAGCCGATTGTGGAGCTTTTCTGATAGCGAAGGACGACTTTGTAGTAGGCCGTCGGCACGGTGACTTTCTTGCCGACATTGTCGAGAGCGTACTTGACGGTCTCGCCCTCCTTGTAGTCAATGACACATCCGGTCACGACATAGAGGGTGTCGGAGTTGTAGGCCCAGGAGCGGACCTTGCTTTCAAGATTCGCCCAGATGTCGCCGTTGAAGCCATTCTGGATCTGCGGGGTCATATTCGTGCCGTAGAATGTCATAACGTTCGCCGAGCGGGTAAGCCTGTCAGCGGACGGGATTTGGTGTCCTCTGGCGTACCATCCGGAATTACCCTCCTTGAAGCCCCTGTAAAGGACAGGCTGCTTGGACTCAGGGAGAAGCGGATCCAAAGCCCATTCGTCAGACCTGCTGCCGGATCCGATGAAACTCTTGCAGAGCGGGTAGGCCACCCACGGAGCGACGAGGTTCTGTTCGTCCCAGATGAAGGAATAGTTACGTGTCTTGACTGATCCGACAGTCATCGGATGAGTGTAGAAAGCCGTACCCTTCGGAACAGCCGGAAGTTCCAGCCAGCCAGACACGGGGGCGACTGTAGATTTCCCCTTCTGAGTCAACTTCGCCGAAGCCTCACCTCCCTTTGAAGTCACAGTGATTGTGGCCGACCGCTCGTCGTCAGTTTCGTTTGCGGCGACCTTCATCGTCAGGTCGTAGTCCCCGTCCCCGGAGTTACGGTCAAAGGTGACCCAGTCAACCGATCCGTCATATTCAGAGACTATGGAAAGTTTCCACGATGCGGAGGAACGAACTCTGACAAACTGCTGCCCGCCGGCCGAGCCGATCGAGGCGCTTCCTAACTCAATGGTCGGAGGTTGGGTCTTTCCGGTCTCCGAAGGGTCACAGGAAATAAATCCTATGAGACTGATGATCCAGCCCCACAGGAACAATCCAAGGTGTTTCAATGCTTTCTTCACCCAATTGCATTTTAGAGAACAAAGGGCTGCCCGCACTTACGGGCATCCCTTTGTGAATAAAAAATTCCAAATACTACTCTGATAATTTATAAAGGAAAACGGCCTTCTGGTTTGCATAAGACGCCGCTTTATAGTAACGGAATCTTTCCTGACCAGACTGTGCGTTGTACCTCAGAACGGAGGTTCCTGAGGTAAATAGAACATCACCTGCGGTTCCCATCGCAATCGTGTTCAGTTGCGCCTCATTGTAACTATCAGCGAAGTTCAATTTATTGGAACTTGCAATTCCATAAATATACTTTCCACTTGCGGTCTTCACAGAATATCCTCCATCTACGGCCGCGATAGTCACTATCTCCTTCTTCAAATCACTTGTTGCGGTGATCACATTGGAGCTAATCGTAACAGCCACATTCGCACCGGCTGCATCAGCCGTGACAGAGCCTTTAAAGGCCACATTCGCATCCTCACACACAATCAGGTACACACCTGACCAATCAGACGGAGCGCTGGTCACCTTGACAAACTTAGAGCCGGTAACCTCTCCGCCAGGTGTGTCACCGCCAGGGTTGTCGCCACCGCCTTCGCCCTTCTCAAGAACCTTCACCTCTACCGCGATGACGTTTAGGAGGTTAGGAGTCTTGCTTTCGTTGATCGTGTTGAAGTAGCCGGTAACCTGAACCTTGTCGCCCTCTCCGAACTCGGAGTACAATGCGCTCGGAGCGCTTGACAGAGCACCCTGACGGGCAGTTGCGCCATCGACTACGAAATTGGTGTAGGTGCCGTTCTTCACAACCTTGGCAGTGAAGGTGACATATTCAGCGACAGTTGAGGTGTAGGAATCGAAAGTCGAAGTGATGTCCTTCGCCGTCGGATAAGTCACGCTGTTCCCGGAAGAGACCGTCGTGGTCTTAGGGCTGGTTATTTCCGGCAGTTTGTAATAATCTTCCAAAGTGCCTTTGAAGGTGACCTTGTCACCGACCTTGACGGTAGGAGTCGAGCTTGAGAAGACATAAATGCTTGATGTGCCGTCCGTGGCGACATATCCCTTGGTCGTGACGGCGCCGACGAGAACTTCCTCGGACTCGACAACCGGCTTTTGCGTCCTGTCAGCCGTGAGCATCTGAGCCAACGTCATCTTGGTTCCCGGAACATCCGGAGTGTCACTGCCGCCGTCCGTGCTGGTGACATCCTTTCCGTTGACATTCGTGGCCACAACCTGATAGTGGTTTCCACCGCCTACATACCAACCCTTAACCTCGATTTCCTTCTCAAGCAAAGAGCTGAGGTCGCCAGGATAGTAAGAGAGGGAAAGATCCTTGGATGTCACGTCACCGACATAGATGTTGACATATTTCCCGTCAGAGCTCTTCTTAGGCACGCCCTTGAAGGTAACGAAGCTGACAACGCTGCTGCTGAAGGTAGTGATGTTGCTTGCGTCGATCGCAGTAGGGGTCGGATAGGTGAAAGTGTTGCCTGATGAGACAACAGTGATCGTCGGACTTGCGATCTGCATAAGCCCGTTATGCTTGCCTGTCGTACCGCTGACGTTGACTTTGTCGCCCACCTTCGCACCCGGATCCGCCTTGGCGAAGACGAGAATGCTTCCGGTAGGGTCGGTGATGACGATGCTCTGCGTTGTGACTCCGGTCACAAGAACGTTGTTGACCTCAACGGTCTGGTTCTCCGCTCCGGCTGCGATTTCTCCGATGACACCCTCAACCTTGCCTGTTCCGTTCTGCTTCACAGTCAGCGTCTTGGAATCGAAACCGATGTCAAAGGTAACCGAACCCTCGCGGTCCAAGCCAGTGTTCTCAAGCACCTTTACCTCGATCTTGACAGGATCCGACGAAGCCGAGCCGCTTGACGGAAGGACGGAAATCCACTTTGCGTCCTCGCTGGAAATGGTGGTTTTCCAATCTCTTGTGGCGGTCAGCTCAATAACCTGCGCATCGCCGCCTTCTTTCTCGAATGTGATTTCTGAAGGAGTCAGCTCCACTGAAGGAGCGCCCAAATCATCTTTCTTGTCCTCGCACGCGGTCGTGGCGAATGACAGCGCCGCGATGGAGAGGATGAAACTCATTATCTTATTAGCTTTCATATTAAATGTGTTAGTTAAAGTTTTCTCAAATCTCCTGCCCCGCAAAAAGCAGTCCGCTAATTTACGACTAAATATTCAATTAGAAAAATCGCCTTACGTCTTAATCCTCCCAAAGCCACCGACACGCATAGGCGCAAACTTCATTGCGTAATTTACGTTACGCAAAGTACGCAATAAATTGCCGTGGCACTTAAGTCACGCGAAATGAATGCCTTAAGCCTTGTCCTGGTGCCGAATTTCAGACCAGGACAAGTCGCTTTTGGCTGATAATCAGCGTTTTGTCTGCCACGGACACACACAAATATTCCTTGAGGGCCGTCCGAACATCAAACAAATACGTCTTAAGATGCCCGTCCGTAGATTATCTGTTTAGAATAATGAATATGCCGTCAGAGGTCGAGGTCAAGCTCGACGGGACAGTGGTCGGAGCCGAGGATCTCGGAGTGGATCTCGGTGGAGCGGATTTTGTCCTTCAGGCTGTCGGAGACGAGGAAATAGTCAAGTCGCCAACCGACGTTCTTCTCGCGGGCGTGGAAGCGGTACGACCACCAGGAATATTTCACCTCGTCCGGATGCTGGAAACGCCACGAATCCGTAAAGCCGGAGCCTAAAAGGACGGAGAACTTGCCGCGTTCCTCGTCGGTGAATCCGGCGTTGCGGCGGTTCGTGTCAGGATTCTTGATGTCTATCTCGTTGTGCGCCACGTTGAGGTCGCCGCAGACCACAACCCCCTTTCGGGCGGCCAGCCCGGCAAGATATTCCCGGAAATCGTCCTCCCAGCGCATCCGGTAGTCGAGCCTGCGAAGGCCGTCCTGCGAGTTCGGGACATAGACGCAGACGAGGTAGAACTCCGGCATCTCCAGCGTGATGACCCTCCCCTCGTGGTCGTGTTCCTCCACCCCGATGCCATAAGTCACCGACAGCGGCTGATGCCTTGAATATATCGCCGTACCCGAGTACCCTTTCTTCTCGGCCGAGTTCCAGTAGGACGTGTAGCCCAAGAACTCTAAATCCAGCTGCCCCGGCTGCAACTTGGTCTCCTGAAGACAGAAAAAGTCTGCGTCCAGCGTGTTGAACACCTCGTCGAACCCCTTCCCCGCACACGCCCGCAGCCCGTTCACATTCCAGCTTATAAATTTCATATTCAATTAGTTTTCAGACAATGGCAAGCCGCTCGTCTTTGCTCCAGACGATACTCCGGCCGAATCAAGCGGCTTTTCACAAAGTTAGCACTTTATCACAGAATCCCAATGAATATACCGGCACAGATGCAAATGTGGCTGCCCCCAATCAATCAGGACGGGGTCAGCCACAGCAGTATCATCCGATGAATCGCCTAAAACTCGGCTCACCGGAAGAATCGGGTGGAGTATTGTCGAAAGAAAAGAGATAAAAGGA
>CAYZKZ010000088.1:0-11883 GCA_964479325.1 uncultured Muribaculaceae bacterium | reverse complement strand
ATGCGTGTGTCGTTTGCCGCGGCGTTGATGGCAAAACCTCCCCAGCCGCATATTCCGATGATGCCAATGCGTTCGGCGTCCACGTCCGGGCGTGTCGAAAGGTAATCCACAGCCGCCGAGAAGTCTTCGGTGTTGATGTCCGGCGAGGCAACGCTTCGAGGCTGTCCTCCGCTCTCACCAGTAAACGACGGGTCGAAAGCGATCGTCAGGAAACCACGCTCCGCAAGGATCTGCGCATACAATCCCGACGATTGCTCCTTTACGGCTCCGAACGGGCCGCTGACAGCGATGGCCGGCAATTTTCCGCCATCAGTTGTTTTGGGAATATACAGGTCCGCAGCAAGCGTGATGCCATAACGGTTGACGAAAGTCACTTTGCTGTTGTTCACCTTGTCACTTTTCGGGAACGTCTTGTCCCATTCCTGAGTCAGGCTCAACGGTTCGATGTTCAAGTAGCTTTGTGTGTTCTGTGCCTTGCTTTCAGCCGCCCCAAAGACGCACAGCAAAGCGGCCGTCAAAATAGTTGTCTTTTTCATAACCTAATGTGTTTTAAATTTCTCACATCGCAAAGTTATGGAGAACCAGACAAAAGATTGGTGGCTGAATTACCGATTGTGTTACCTCGATTACGGATAATCTTCAGTTCACATTGTGAACGTCTCCTTGACGCATCCTCCTCGGAAAAAGACAGAAACTCATAGGATTTCCTACGAGGCTTCATTCGCCACCTTGCCCTAATGTGCGGGAAGACTTGTAGGAAGGAGGCAAAAATAGTATATTCGCACCAAGCGGGGTGGATGTGGATGAGTTCGTTTAATGCAATGCAATAGGAACTGTTTTAGGCTATGAAGCGAAACAAGGTTAATGAACTGCTTGACGCTTTGGACAAGGAGCGACTGATGGATTTTATAAGGAAGGAATGCGCCAATGACATTGATGTCAAGACAAGATTTCTGTCTATGGGAACATCGGAAAAGTTTCGGCCTGACCCTGCGGCATATTCATCACGCATCGATCGGTTGATGTGCCAATATGGTGACAGAAACGGGTATATTCCTTACAATAAGACATTTGAGTTCAGCTCCGAGGTCGGGAGGATTCTTTCTGAGGCCGAGGAAGCTATTGGTGGCGGGCGTTGGAAAGTCGCTTTCGCCGCATTGCTTGGTGTCGCAGACGTTGCCGAGGACATTCTTTGTTGTGGGGACGACAGTTGCGGGAACTTGGGCAGCCTGGTCGAGGAGTGTTTTAACGGATGGCGGAATCTTGCGTCACGGCCGGACCTTCCTACTGATGTAAAAGCGAAAATTTTTAGCCTGGCGATGGACAAGTTCAGAAGTGGAGATCTGAAAGGTTGGGACTGGCATTGGAACTGGATAGACCTCGCCATCTCCTCGGCAGCCACTTCCGCAGAGCAAAACATCGTCCAGAAAGAGATCGACTCGATTCTGGACAGGTCAGCCAAGAACAACACTGACGATTATTCAGCTCGTTATGAGTACAACACGGCTCGTTCCTACAAGTTAAAATTGATGTCAAAGTCTTGCGCGGACGAACAGATTCGCGAGTATTTGTACCAGAATAAAGACTATTCGGATTTTCGCAAGAAACTTCTTCAAATGGCGTGGGAAGAGGGAAAAGATGACGAAGTCCTGAGACTCGCTCAGGACGGTTTGGAAAATGACAAGGAATATGCCGGCTTGATGATGGACTGGAGGGGATGGGAGTTCAAGGTTTACAGGAAAAGAGGTGATGTGCCTAACATTCTGTCTCTTGCCAAATTCTTTTTCTTCAATGCCACGGGGTGGAGAGATGAATATCCCCAAGAGGAAATGTACCGCTTGATGAAATCTCTGGTTCCGCAGAGTGAATGGCGGAGCTATGTGTCAGGGCTAATCAAGGAGACCAGAACCTCCGGCAATTCAAGGCACTCATACGATGGAGACTCCAAACTTCTGTACATCTACGAGCAGGAGGAATATTGGGAGGATTATATGCAATATATTCGTGACCATCAGTCAGTTGACGTGACAGACTCCGCACCAAGCGCACTATGGAAGACATTCAAGGGCGAGATTCTGAAGATTTATGGAGAGTGCGTCAGCAAGTTCTTCATCAGCGCTTCCGGCCGTTCAAGTTACGAGGCCGGGGCGGCTATGCTCCGCAGGCTTATAAGTTACGGAGGAGAAGCCGGTGCAAAGGCAATCATCGAAGAACAGCTCTCCCGAAAGCCCCGCCGCCCTGCGCTGATAGAGATACTCTCTAAGATAAAGTTGTCCTGTTAGGCTACATCGATACAATCAATGATGACACCTTCGCTCCATTTCGTACCAGAATCGCCCTCCTGTGGTACGGAGCGATCTCTTGTCCAGATTCCGTACCATTCAGGGCTTCCTGTGGTACGAAATGTCACCGAAACCGTATTCCGTACCATTTAAGGCCTTCTGTGGTACAGAATGCCCCCGAAACCGTGTTCCGTACCATTTAGGGTCTCCTGTGGTACGGAATGAGACTTGGGCAGAGGCCATTGCTCTATGACACGGGGCGAGGTAACTTTGCGAGGGACATCCGGGGGGCGGAAGCGACAGCAAGAGAAACGCCGGAGCCGAGGCGGACACGCAGGCCGGGTCATATTCGGCAGTCGGCAAGGAGGGTGTTGATGTCGGGGACGGGGTCTTGGCAGGCGGTGCGGGAAAGGCCGGCATATTCATTTGACATTCCTTGGATTATGGTCTGCATCTGGGTTCGGACGTCGATGGGGTGGAGGACCTCGACGTACTCGCCGAAGCGGCATATTTCCCGGTAGAAGTCGTCGGTCGGCTGGAGGTAATAACTGAAAATGGTGTAGCCGTCGCGCCGGCCCTCAAAGAGGATGCGCTGGCTGTGGTGGAGAGGGACGCTTTTGAGGTAGAAGTTGAATTTTTCCCAGACCAGGATGATTATCAGCCTCGGAGGCACAAGCTCCTTCGAGAGGATGGTGGTTCCGAGGCAGGTGGACATCGCGGCTTCGGGTGAGAAGTCGGCGGGATAGGTGAAGCTACCGTCAAGGACCCGCAGGTTCCTCATTCTGTCGGGGTCCAGGGCGTAGGAGCGGATGGTCTGAAGATCACCGCCTTCCAATGGGCCGATGACCTTCCAATGCAGCCTGAAAAGTTTCACGAAGTACGGCCTCATCGTGACTTCGATGGAGTCCTCCCAATAGTCCTTGTACTCGAAGGAGATCAGCCGGTTGTCCTTCATCGCCTCAATGACAGTCTTCAGGGAATCGCCCGCCGAAGGGATGTCCTCCAAGAGAATCCTGTCCTTGATCGCAAGGCTCGAGGAGAGAGCGTTACGGGTCGAGATGGTCTCCATCAGCCAGTTGCTGACGTTCTCGCTCCCCTGCTCGACCTGGTAGGTCGTGTCCTTGCCCGCCAGGTTCGTCACAATGTTGACCCCATAGCACTCGGCGATGTGTTCCTTCCAGTTGCGGAAAGTCTTCCGGTCGAACGGAGCGCCGGTGTCGTTGAGGGACGAGGTCTTCCAATGCTCCTGTATCTCCCTAAGAGTCAACGGCTGCCGCAGCAGATCCACAAGCCAGATGTATTTGTTTTCCACCTTTGTAATCAGTTTTAACTCCAACCAACGACAAAAATAACGAATATTTCGGAATATGGGGAACGTTTTTCCCCACATCGCAAGTTTATTTGCGGAAAAATTAATGAATATGTTCGACATCGACAAATTCAACCCAGGAACAGATCTCCCCGACACCGTCGGGAAGATCAGCGGACCAATCGTCAAGGCGGGTAAGGAAGCCGGCGAAAGACTCGGGGACAAACTCTCCGACCTGATAGACAGAATCATAGACTCAATATTTTAACTTATGAACGATTTATTGAAATTCGCGGTGAAACTGCTCGCAGGAGCGACACTGATCGGAGCCGGCGGCAAGCTTGTCAAGAACAGTATGGACAATGCCAAGCGCATAGGAGGCTCTGGCAACAACACGTCTAAAGCTTAATGCAATGGTAAGAGGCAAGACATACTTCAAATGTCCGCTATGCGGACGTGTCTTTCGTGACTGGGACATAGAGTACTGTTGTACAATCAATTCCACTCCGATGCCCTGCCCGGACTGTGGGACGAAGAGTCCGTTGGCAAGCCTGGCTGACTTACTTCTTTGGGGTCTCTCCAAGAAAAGCCGGAAGAAGTAGGCTGCTCTGGACCGCGGCCTCGCTCCGTCAAAGATTTCGCTGTCGAAGACCGACAGATTAATGAACACATTTGCGTCTTTATTCGGGAAAAACAGTATATTTGCGGAAATAACGACCAAATCGTCTCTGAATTCCGACACCAGAAGAAATGGTCAAACCCTACAAAGGTCGCTGTGTCCCATAAAGGCGCAGTGTGTGTTCATTAGTAGGGAGGCCGTCGGAAGCCAAGAGACGTAATGTGCAGCATTGCGTCTATTTTGTAGGATTCAGGGGGCTGATTGGCCGGGTATGAATAGAATATTTGATTAAGGCTTGGTAAACCACATAGAAAAAGCCTGTGTAATTTTTAAGAATTGTAGCGAAAAAGTATATGACACAAGAAGAGTACCTGCTTTCATTTGTGCCGCAAATAACAGACACAACTGACCCACTTCAAGACGAGCTTGAGCCTCTGTTGAATGACTATCAGATAACAGAGGACGAGCTTAATGCCACACAAGATGAATACGCACATTTGAAATCAGTCAAGAAGCCGGTTGATTTCGAAAAGGTATGGCTGGGGGAATATGTATGGCTGGAGGTCTTGATTATTTCCGCCATTGTGATTTTCATCCTGTCCCTGATAATTTGGGGTGGATTCTGGAAATCACTATTAAGAATGCTGATCGGCTCTGTGGCGGTTACCGTCATTGACGGATTAATCCACGTGATACAAGAATACAGGTACCAGAACTATCAAGTAACAAAAGCATCCTTTGAAAGTCGCATAGACTCTATCAAGAAAGAAGCCGATGAAAAATACAAAGCTATGCAGCCGAAGTTGGAAGTCCGCTTCGGAGCGCTGCACTTGGCCCTGAACAAGGGACTTGGTCTGCCATACCCGATGTCGGGCATAACCTTGAAAAACTACTCTGAAATCAAAGACAGCTACCTTTCACTTCTTCTGGAAAAAGAGACCGCTGATCAGATCAACGACAGAAAGGAGAGGATGGAGGCTAACAGAAGATATATTGACGACAAGATAACTTTCCTATATACCCACTCACTGCAAAAGGAGGTGTCAAAGGAGGTCTATACCGAATTCAAACAACAACTATTGGAGGCCGAGCCAGGGAATATGGCTTTGAGAAAGGAAACAACGGACAAATCCAGCAAGGGTATCTCTGAGATTTCCCGCCTACCGAAGTATAAAGAAATGCTTGACGACGATCATCTGACACCGATTGTCGATAAATTCAACGCTGTCGCCAACCGTAACACGAGAGGCCTTATCTTTCAGGACACTGACAAAAAAGCTCAGCAGACCTTAGATATGAACAAACTTCTTAAGGCCGCCAAGTACGAATATGACGAGTTGATAAAAATTAATAAAAAGGTGTCCTATGCATTGGACTATGCCCGTGGCTGCGCCTACCGCAACATTTATCTTGCCTCAGAGTTGATCAACTACGTTCTTGGCTCAAGCCGCGGCGGCGGTTTGACCTCAGTTCAGGATTCCTTAAATCTCTCATCTATAGATGCTAACGTGGACATCAATTCATATAAACTGAATGAAAGCTCTATGGACAGCGCTATGACTGTCATAGCGAATATCGGCGACACGATATTGTCCGCGATAGACAACAAGGAGATAGAGCGGTTCGTCTCCAAGAATCCTAAAGCCGCATTGGGGGCGGCCGCGGTTGCCGGCATCGCCGCTCTCGGAGCCGGCATCAAGACGTATTACAAAAATCTGGAAGCAAATGCGGAAGCCCAAAGTAAGATAACAAATGGCATCAAGGAGATCTCAGAGGGCTACACCAAAGGCAAGTCTCAAATGTTCAGGAAAATCGAGATCCTTGGTGGAATAGTCAAATGCAACGAAGGCTTTATGGCCGTCTATGAGCCTCTTCGGGAAAGAGTGTTTGAGAAGGATGACGTGAATCTGACAAAGATGGAGATTATGCAGCTTGCGGCCGCCGCGAAAGAATATTCAAAAGTAGCGAAATCGACAATCAACTAATAATGGAAATGAATATGACTTCAGAGGATTATGTTTACGGGAATCCGGATAATGACGATGCTTATGAGATAGATGACCAGTCCACGGGATCAGAATATCCTCAGCCTTGGCAAGGAGAATCGAGTCTAATGGACAAACTGTCTTTGGTTCAAGGTCAGGTCAACACCGCGTTGGGGCTCGCCCAGGACATTAGCGGATTCTATTCGGACTGTGTCAGACTGAACGAGCACCGTAAGGAGGTCGAGGCTATGACCCAAGAGAAACTCGTCAGGACCATAGCGAAGTACAAGACGGCGGAGAAATTCATAACATCATCATTCGCCGAGAGAAATGGAGCATTGCAGAACTACTACTCGGTCTTGGATGACGCTGTGCGCAAAGGTGACAAGGAGCTGATTATCGCCGCGATGTCAAACATCAGCGGAATCGTCACGACCTCTCCACTCAAAGACTTGGAAAAACTCTGCCAGTCTTTTGACGAGTCATTGGACAATATGCTTGATTTTGATTAATTCAGCAATGGTTATGTCTCACTTACACAATTTACGATTCTTGTTGGCAGGACTTGCCGCCTCGCTTCTCCTTCTATGCGCCACCGATCAGGCATATTCACAAAACTTGTTGTCGGAGAAACGAATATACCTGCTTGATGTCACGGGTTCAATGGAGGGAAAGGATGACGCCGGAGCCACAAACATATTCGCAGAAGTAAAGGAGAAATTGGCGAACGCTGTGCAAAACATTGAAGCGGAAAACGGTGAAGTCGTCGTGATTCCTTTTACCAGCAAGACACACAAGCCAATAAGGGGTACTTACAATGAGAAGGACTCAATCGCCGGGATGATCAAGAATGTGCGTGTTATGCGAGGAGAGACGAACATTTCGGCAGCCTGGGAAAGAGGTGTTCAGGAACTGGACTCCACAAAAGTCAACTATTTGTTCCTACTGACGGACGGCATCCACAATTATGGGACGACAAAAGAACACCTTCTGTCCCAACTAAGAGAATGGAAGGGCCAGTCGGAGAATAAATATTTCTTTGGCTTTTATGTGATGCTGACACCTAACGCCCACGACAATGACATCGCGAAAGTGGTTGACGACACGCCTCAGATGTGGTGCATCCATTCTATGGATGTTATGGTCTCCTTTGTCACGCTTCCATTCAGGATGAAGGCGAACGCCAATTTGGCGGGAGAGAAAATATATTCATTCACTCCTATCACAAGGTTTAAGGATGACTCTCCGGACATCAAGGTGACCCTGGATGAGAATCCATACTATTCATTGGAGAAAGGGGACATCAATTTAGGGGAAGGAACTTTGAGATTCAAGCTGAAAGAGAAACTAAGCCATAGCGAGACTCCGCTTGAGACTGATCTGAAAATGAGGTTTGAATATGACAGGGAAAATACCCACTTCTTTTTTTCACTCCTGAGGAAGTGACCTTGTTGGCCGTCAACCGCGGAACACGCACTATGACAATCAGCATAATAGACTAATTATGAACACAATAGTTAAAATATTCACGATACCTATTCTTGCGATGTCGCTGTTGACTTCCTGCGAGAAGAAGCCCGAAGTCAAGGCAGCGGTGGAATTTGGCACGGTTCGTTTTAAAGAGCCGTTTGTCGGCGTCTTGAAATTGCGTCCGGCCATTTTGGAGAAATCGCTGAAATACCCTCCCTACTCCTGGTTTGTCCCAGACACGGTAACCGTGATGAAGACGATGAAGGTTGAAGTGAATGACGAGTTCCTGAGAGGGAAAATTGACGCAAAGTTCGCTCTGGTCGGGCCAGACGGCAGACCTTACGACGGCGTGACTTTCAAAATGGGGAATATTCCCATTGAGGACTATGTGTTTAAACCTGTCCAAAGTGATAACCGGATAGCGGTGACGTGCAGAGTGAACCCGTCAATAGGGAACGCCGACCTGACAGGGAATGTCATCGTTTCATCTAAAGGTCTGGATTTGGTAAACGGCCTGGCCGTCAGCACCGACGAGACTGCGGTGATGGATTGGCACATCACCCAAAAGCAGAAAGTCAACTGGCCTTTATGGCTTGTCTGGCTGATAACCGCGCTGCTGATCCTCGCCTTAGTCTTGCTGATCCTCTACTTCATCGTGAAGTTTATTATCTTCATTCTGAAATATATTGCCTCTGCTTTGAAATCATTAATAGACGCTATTACCAAACGGCTCAAATCAGTGTCGGGTGATAGTAAAGTGAAGATCAAAATGAACGGGTCAAACTTCAGAGAGGAAACGGAGTCTGAGAAGGATAAGAAAAAAAGAGAACCCAAGGAAAAGGAAGATTCGGTTTTCTTTGAACCTTGGATTGGTAAGAATTATTATTCCGGAGGGATGTTCGGCAAGCGGATTATGGTGCTGGGAGAAAGTCACTACTGCGAATCGGGATGCCCGAATTGTGGAGTCGGGAATAGATGCAAGGACTTTACAACTAAGGTTATCAAGAACTACCTCGATCCGAATGCCGAACACGAGGGATGGATGAATACATACAAGAAATTCGAGAGGTCGCTTGTTAACCGCCAGACTACCCAGAAGGAAAGCGTTAGGATTTGGAATTCAATTCTGTTCTACAATTTCCTTCAGGTGGCAATGGGAGGGCCTCGGCAGGCAGGGACTGCGAAACAATACCGTGATTCGGCGAGGGCGTTCTTCTCAGTGCTTGACAAGTACGAGCCTGAGTTGATGATAGTCTGGGGCGACCAGTTATGGCAACATCTTCCGTGGGAGAGATGGACAGAGGGTGAGACGCTGAAAGTAGATAGGCAGGAAATCAATAATGGCTATTACAGCCTATCGAACGGCAGGCTGGTTCGGGTCATCTGTGTGTGTCATCCTTCCGCCGGGTACAGTTGGGATTTTTGGTACAAGGTCATCTCAAAAGCATAAGGTAAAGTTTTAATCATAATCAAAGAAAATAAAGAACTGACAACAATGAGCAAAGTATTTCAAGTCAAACCCAAGCGCATCAAGCGCGTGAACGGCACCGTCCTGACCCCTGAGATGGCGGTCACCGTGACCACCGCCCATCACACCACCACCCCGTTCTACAACGGAGCCAAGGAACTCCAGGAAGCCTATATGAGGCTTTACGGCTTCGACTACAAAAAAGCCTGCTGCAGCGTTAACGACTTTGAGTTCAAGAGTCTGGACTAAAAGGTTAAATCAATCACATTCTTAAAAGTAATATGATAATTGTTAGCACAAAAGAAGAGCTTAAGCAAGCTCTCGAAAGGCGTGAGACGAAAATTGTCGCAACGGGCGATTTAGCGCGCGATATGAGGAGTAGAATGAAGAGCAGAAGAAGAGTCAAGAAAGGTATGCTAATTGGTGGCGTTGCAACAGCGGCAGCAGGCATAGTCGCTATCCCGTTCACAGGAGGAGCGTCAGCTGGTCTTACCGCAGCCGGCCTTACCGCAGCCGGTTTAACATTTGGAACCCTTACCATATCAGGCGCCGAACTGGCAATTTTATGTGGTTTTGCGTTGAGTATGTACGGCTTGAAAAAGGGCTGTAAGGTTAAATTCAATAAAGATGGAAGCGCTGAAATCGAGCCTAAATACAGATAGATTTTAGTATTTAGCGGTACTCAAACAAAAGAAAAATTTGGCCAATACATCCAAAACTATTAATTTCAACTTCCTGATAACTGAGAAATTGATGGAATGTTAAAACATAGCAAACCCATACATTCAATATTGTCATTAGCACACAAGGTATGTTGCGCCATTATACTTTCATTGTTGTGCTTTGCTTGCTCCGACAAAACAGAAGCATCGTGGTTCTATGCAAATGACGGGATTGCTGTATGGGGCAATTTTCCTAATGGAACAACCATTAACTGGAATGGCGACTCCTTTTGTGGAGTCGCTAACGGTAATGGTATTTTGACTGCTATATATCCAGATGGATCCTCTTCGCAAAATAAGATCACGGCTCAATATGGAGCTATTTCGCACGATTTAATAATAGATGTTAATTCTGACGAAAAATTCATCGGCAATGTAGTTGATCGAAAATATTCCGGCTTTGGTGTTCTCCTGAAACAAGAGGACATTTACGTCGGCAATTTTGTTAGCGGCAAACCCGATGGCCAACTGACTTTATTAAAAAACGGCAAGATCTATTATCAGGGGAACTGGAAAAGCGGGGCATTTGAAGGTGAAGGTTCTTTGTATAAAGAAGATGGTTCCATAAGGGCTGGTATTTGGAAGTCAGGCACCTTGGTTTCCGCAGAAGTTGTCATTAAAACAGAGATAGGTCAATACGAAGGACTGATCAAGAATGGCAAGCCTAACGGTTTTGGGAAGCTCACCTACAAGGATAGTACGCAATACGAAGGCGAATGGGAGGATGGCAAATGGAATGGAATAGGTCAATTAATATCACATAGCGACACTATTGTATCCGAATGGAAAAATGGAGCCGCTACCGGTAATGCCAGCATTACTTTTGACGGATTCCAGTACGACGGACAATTATGTAATAATCTGCCTAACGGCCAAGGGTCATTGTACAGCCTTGACCTCGACAAGCCCTATCTCTATGCCGGCGGGTGGTCGAATGGCAAAAGAAATGGGTATGGTGATGCAATCTATGGCAACGGTGATTCATACTATGGTGAGTGGAAAGACGATGCATACAGTGGTGTAGGCCGTTATAGATATTCTAACGGAGACATTTATGATGGAGAGTGGTCTGACAACCTACCAAATGGAGAAGGCCAGTACATCTCTAAAACCTTCAAATATGGTGGTGAATGGTGTGATGGATGGATTCACGGATTTGGAAGGCTTGATTTCGAAAACGGAGATATCTACGAAGGCGATTTTTGTGAGGGGAAGAAATGTGGACAAGGATTATATCAATACGCTAACGGCAATGTGTATGAAGGCGAATTCAATGATGACAATATTAATGGACTCGGCGTTTTCACATTTACTGATGGCAATCGTTACGAGGGAGAATTCACCAATGGCAAGATATACGGGAATGGAACGCTATTCTATGCAGATAGTACAGGCATAATCACCATTACAGCATTTTGGGATAAGCCGAATGAATTCCCATCAGAGGCAAGTATAGCTTTCCCAAATGGAGATGTGTACGAAGGCCCGCTAATCAACGGAGAGCCGACCCCTGAAGGTGTGTGGTTTCACATAGATGAAAAGACTGGGAAAACAACATTAGCGGATAAGATTACCCAAGCAAATGATTTTTATAAAGAGCACAAGGAGACTTGGAATAAAATCGTTTTCTACACCAGCATTGCCTTAACTACTATTGATATTGCAGCTACTATTGCCGCTCCATTAACGAGTGGTTTTTCATTGACCATTGCAGCAGCAGCCAAAGCAGCCAACACAGCACTAAACGTAACAGACATCGCACTCAACGTTGGTTCGGCATCTGTTAATTTGGCTAACGCGCAATCTCAAGAAGAGGTAATCAGCGCTGCAATTAATCTTGGAACCGAGGTAAGTGTCAACGTTGCGCTAATTCTTGTTCCCAAGGCATTGAAATCCGGTCCTGTAAAGAAAATAACCTCAAAGTTAAGCAAAACGGCCACGAATGCCATAAGGAAGCCACTTTTGAAATTATCTAGTCGCTCCTTAAAAAGGCATTTAGCGGCTGATAATCAATAAAATAAGAGGTGT
>CAYZKZ010000087.1:0-11973 GCA_964479325.1 uncultured Muribaculaceae bacterium | reverse complement strand
ATGCGCAACTTTTTCATTTATAAATATTTAGTTTTTTAATTCAACCAACGAGTATGGTCATTTCCCCGTACCTGTGTCTGCTCCTAACCCCGCACACTTTCAGGCCATACAACATCGCAAAAGGGGCGTATTGTGTGTAGTCATCAACCGTAATTTTGCCTCTGGCTCTTTCCTGAAGCCTATCCCGAATGTTCACGTTCAGGCGTTTGGCCAGATCACAGCCAAGTCCGGTGGTTCCGATACCGATAAGCACGCAGGGAACGATCAGTCCCATCGGCTTAAATGAGTGAACACAGGAATCCTTTGCCGAGATAGTTTCAACGCCGCAGGAATCCGTCATCTGCGCCGAGCAGACGAAAGATTCCATCGGGATTAGGCAGATCAACACAATCACTGCCTTCATTAGGCTTCTAATCATTTTGATTGTATTTTCCGGCAAAATTAGTGAGTTTTCTGGAAATTTCGATTTTTATGGCTTCTCCAAAATTTCCACAAAGTCCTGTCATACTTTTGCCGGAAAATAATAGTGGTATATGACCAGATTGACATTATCTCTAATTCTTGGCTTGGCCTGTATCTGTTCGAACGGGCAGGAGAGTCGCTCTCTTGACTACTACATCGAGACGGCAAAGGAAAACAGTCCGCTGATAAAGGACTACAAGAATCAATCTTCGATTCAAAAGGCGGAACTTCAAAGGCTTAAGGCGATGTGTATGCATTCCCGGCTGGAAGTGAACGGGGATTACCTTTTCGTCCCGATCATCTCAAAGGATGGAGGTCAGACCGCTTTCAAATGGAACGCCCAGGACGGAGTGGATTATTACGGCTTTGATTTGGGTGAAAGCAGCGGCCATCTTCACGGAGGAGTCACGTGGACTCAGCCCCTATTGGGAGGTTCGTCTTATCGGGCGGCTCAGCAGCAGGCTAAAATTGACGAGGAGATCGCAGACAACCGCATTCTTATGGAGGAACACGCACTGGAACGTTCGGTGACGGAGCGTTACCTGCTTTGTCTGACTGACAAGATACAGATTGATTTCACTGATTCTGTCGCTTCGCTGCTTGAAAGGCGGATTGATGTTGTCCGGAAACTGGTGGCTAACGGGATGGCCAAGCAGTCGGATCTTCGTCTGCTCCAGATTGAGAGGCAATCGAATGCGGAGGCGAGAGCGGCATCCAGCGTCTCTTATCATACACATCTGATGGACTTGAACCTCCTTTGCGGCATAGAGGAGGAACAGGACGTGGTCTTGGAGGATGTCCGGCTGGATATTCTGCCGAGAACTGGCGGAGAGCGGAGTCTTTTCTCAGAGCAGTTCAGACTTGACAGCCTGAGTGCGGCGGCCTCCCTGCGTTCATTCAATCTGCGTTACAAGCCGCGTCTGGATCTGTTCGTGAACGGTGGCTTGCAGACAGGTGATCTCACTGACTTTTATCGCCGTTTCGGCTGGAGCGCCGGGCTGACTTTCTCCTGGACGATTTTCGACGGACGGCAGAGACGCTGGCAGGAGCGGCAGACGATTCTGCGTCAGAACACCATACAGACCTATAAATGCCACGCTGAGTATCAGCAAAATATGAGAATCAGCCAATGCCTGTCGGAACTCGACGGCTACGACGTAAGGGGAGAGTCGCTGAAACTGCAACTCAATGAATATGACAGTGTACTCTCCGGCTACGAAAAGGAGATGCAGGCCGGTCAGGTCTCGGTACTCGACTACATAACCGTGCTGAGGAACAAGATCCAGACGGAACGGGACTACCTTATGCTTCAAATGAACCGGCGGCTCGTCATCGTGGCTTACAACTATTGGAATTGGTAATATATAATATTCATAATTATGAGATATTCATTTATTTGCATTTCGTTGGCGCTGTGTTTGGCAGGCTGCGGAGTAAAAGGTCAGTCTGAAGATAAGGCGGCTGAGGAGCGACCTAAGACCGCCGTGACCCTTACGAATGGCGTTTATGGACACATCAAGCGCGCGACATCCTTTCCGGCGACCGTGGTGTATCGGAACAAGTCTGTGATCACCGCTCCTGTTTCAGGATTCGTCTTGAGACAGTCCGTGACTGTCGGAACGAGAGTGAAGGCGGGACAGTTGCTGTGCGTCATCGAAAGCAAAGAACGTCACGCTATCGGAGGAGACGGCGAGGATGGACTCGTACATATTAATGCCTCTTGTGACGGGATTGTCCTTGATGTGCGTCAGCAGACTGGAGACTATGTGGCGGAAGGTACTGCAATTTGCACTGTGGCTGAATCGGCAAGCCTCGTTTTCGAGATTAATGTCCCTTACGAGCAGCGTGGAGAGGTCCAGTGCGGCGATAGATGCACATTGGAACTTCCTGACGGCGCCAGGTTGACCGCCACGGTTCAGTCGCCTTTGGCTGAGATGAACACAGTCTCGCAGTCCGAGCGGTTTATCGCCACAGCGAAAGCGCCGTTTCTGCCGGAGGGACTGCGTCTGAAAGCGTTGTTCTCAGACGGTGTGGAAAACGGTAAGAAAACTATGTTGATTCCGGCGAGTGCCGTTCAAAGCGATGAGACCCTGACCAGCCACTGGGTTATGATATTCTCAGGGGACAGTACTGCCGTCAAAGTCCCGGTTGAAGTAATAGGACGCAATTCCACTGAGATAGAGATCCTGTCGGACTCGCTTTCTCCTCAGGATAGGATCATCCTTACCGGAGGCTACGGACTTGAGGACGGGGAGAAGGTTGTCGTGACTGAGTAGGAGAAGTAAGTATGAATGCGATACAAAAAAGAAGCCTCCATCAGCTTTATCTCCGCCCGATACTTTTTGTGGGACTGCTGCTGTTGCTTGGAGGAGTGTGGAGTTACACTCAGATGCAGACGAATCTGTTTCCGGAAGTGTTGTTCCCAAGGGTCACCGTCATAGCCGACGCCGGGCAGCAACCTGTCGATAGAATGATGATCACTGTCACCAAACCGCTTGAGAGCGCCGTGAAAAAGGTGCAGGGCGTGACCGTCGTGAAGAGCAGCACCAGCCGTGGCAGTTGCGTGATCGATGTCTATTTCAGATGGGGAATGGACATCTATGCCTTGAAGACCCAGTTGGAGAGTCGTGTCGGTGAGATAAAGAATTACCTTCCCGACGGGACGGTGATCTCGACCGAGGCTATGAACCAGTCGCTGTTCCCTGTCTATGGCTTCACGTTGGAGAGCGGGACGCACAGCCGCATTGACCTGAGAGACGTGGGCAATCTGATTGTCCGTCCTATGTTCTCGCAGGTGGATGGCATCAGCAATGTGGTGGTGCGGGGCGGAAAGGCGAAAGAGTTTGTCGTCAAGCCTGATGCGGACAGGATGAGCGCACTTGGAATCACTCCCGCCAAGATAAAGGCGGCGTTCGACGAGACGAATTTCGTGCTTGGCAACGGCAATGTGGCCGGTTATGACCGTCTTTACCTGACGCTCACCGACACGAGGCTGGACGGGGTCGAGGATATTCGTGAAGTTGTCATCCGCAATGACGGCGACCGAGTTGTCCGCCTTGGCGACATCGCTGCAGTTGAGATCCAGGAGCAGCAGGAATTCCTGAAGATCAACGCCGACGGCAATGACGCGGTGCTGGTGGATTTGGTGAAACAGCCGGGTGTGAACCTGCTGGACTTCGCGAAGAGCGTTGAGCGCAAGGCGGATGAGATCAGGAGACAACTGCCTCAGGGATATGAGTTGAAGCCGTATTACAACCAAAGCGCCTTTGTGGGCGACAGCATCCATAGTGTGTTGAAAACCATCTACGAGGGACTTCTGCTTGCCATCATCGTGATGGTGCTGTTCCTTCGGTCGTGGCGGTCAAGCTTAGTGGTGATGCTCACTATTCCGGTCACTGTGGCGTTCAGCGTCCTGCTCTGTTACTTGGCTGGCATCACCATCAATGTGATGTCGCTCGGAGCGATGGCGGCTTCCGTGGGGTTGATTATAGATGACGCTATTGTCATCATCGAACAGATTTATCGTGAACACGAGGAGAATCCTGGGACAGACCGCTTTACAGTGGTACGTCAAGCCATTCACAATCTTTTCCCGGCGATGGTCGCCTCGTCACTCTCCACGATTGTGATCCATTTCCCGTTCCGTCTGATGAGCGGACTTGCCGGGAGCTTTTTCAAGGAACTTTCCGACACGATGCAGCTCACGCTCGTGGCCTCGTTCCTCGTTACCTGGCTGCTGCTCCCTGTTCTGCATCTGATAATCGGCTATAAGGAGCGCTTGCGTCCTAAGAAGATGAGTCTCAGGGAATTGGAGGAGACTTCCATACAGAAAGTGCATTTCCTGACCTCTGTCTATCGAAGACCGGCGTTCGCGGCTTTGTTCGTCCTGCTTTTGGGTGCCGGAGGATGGTTTGCCTCCACCCGTCTGTCATCCGGTTTCCTGCCGGACTTGGATGAGGGAACCATTGTGCTGGACTACCATTCTCCTGCCGGGACTGACATTGAGGAGACAGACCGCCTATGCCGCCAGATGGAGAGAGTCATTATGGCGCATCCTGATGTTCAGACCTATTCTCGCAGGACGGCTCTTGGGATGTCATTCAAAACACGTCCGAGCAATTTCGGCGATTATCTGATCCAGTTGAAAACGGACAGGTCGAAAAGCACCCCGGAAGTGATCAGCGACCTGCGCCGGGATCTTTCAGCCGCCGTTCCACTGATGACCATAGATTTCGGACAACGCATCTCCGACCTTTTAGGCGACTTGATGAGTACGCCTAAGCCAATAGAGGTGAAGATATTCGGTGATGATTACAATGTCTTGCAGCGGTTGGCGAAGGAAGCGGAAGGAATTATGCGGTCCGTGCCTGGCGTCGTGGACATAGACAACGGTCTCGTTCCTGCAGGAGCGTCACAGGTGTTCGTCCCTGATCAGGACAAGTTGTCGCTGTTCGGAATCACATTGACAGATTTCCAGAACCAGCTCACGGCCAACATCGGAGGTGTTCCGCTCTGCCAGCCGGCCAATGTGATCGAGCCGAATCCAGCCCAGGCGGCTATGACCGGCGGTTTGCAGATCGGCTCCGTGCAGGAGGGGGAGCAGATGAGGCGTATCCTGCTGCGCTTCACCGATTTCAAGGACAATTCTCCTGAATTGCTGAGACGGAGGCCGATATTCCTGCCTGACGGAAGCACCCGTCCCCTTGAATATTTCTGCGAGGTGAATGTTGTTCCCGGAGAGATCGAGCAACGTCGGGAGGATCTCAAAAGTGACATCACGATCACCGCGCGGCTTGAGAACCGTGACTTGGGAAGCGCTGTCGCTGACCTGCAGAAGGCTTTGGGCGCTGAACTTTCCATCCCGTCGGGCTACAGCGTTTCCTACGGGGGAGCATATTCAGAACAGCGTCAGTCTTTCCGTGAGCTGACAATGATTCTTCTGCTTGCCGTGCTGCTCGTGTTCACGGTGCTGATGTTCCTTTTCCGGGAATGGCTCATTTCGCTTGCCATCCTATTCATCTCCGTGACTGGTGTCTGCGGTTGTCTGCTGGCTTTGTGGCTGACAGGGATTCCGCTCAACGTGAGCAGTTACACGGGCATCATAATGGTTGTGGGAATTATAGCGGAGAACGCCATATTCACTGTCTGGCAGTACCGGATGAATCGTGTCCGTGGAGGAAGTGTGCCGGAGTCAGTCGATTACGCCATCGCCCTGCGGATACGCCCGAAACTTATGACGGCCATTGGCGCTGTGCTCGCCCTTATGCCTCTCGCACTTGGCATTGGCCTTGGCGCCCAGATGCAGCAGCCTTTAGCAGTGGCTGTAATCGGAGGTTTCGCCGTCGGTCTGCCGTTGCTTCTTGTGGTCTTGCCGAGCCTGATGCTTTTAATCTATAAAAATAAGTCGGCAAATGATTAATTTTGCGGAAGAACAACAACGATTTGACTGATGAAAATACTGATTGTAGAGGACGAGAGGAAGCTGTCGGACAGCATTGTGGCCTATCTGGACAAGGAAAAGTACTTGTGCGAGCAGGCGTTCACTTATGCCGACGCAAGGATGAAAGTCGATCTTTATGAATATGACTGCATCCTGCTTGACCTGATGCTGCCGGGAGGCGACGGGCTTGACATCCTGCGCGGCATCCGGTCGAAGAGCGATCCTGCCGGTGTGATCATCATATCGGCCAAGGACTCGCTGGACGACAAGATAAAAGGGTTGGAGATCGGGGCGGATGACTATCTGGCCAAGCCGTTCCACCTTGCGGAACTGAGTATGAGGATCTATGCCGTCATACGCAGGAAGGAGTTCTCGGCGAACAACATTCTGGAAAACAACGGAATAAGGATTGACTTGCGGGAGAAAACCGTCTCGGTGAACGGGACTCCGGTCACGCTAACAAAATCGGAGTACGATCTGCTGCTCTTTTTCATCGGCAACAAGAACCGGGTCATCTCGAAAAGCGCGATGGCGGAACACCTCAGCGGCGATATGGCCGATATGATGGACAGCCACGACTTTGTCTATACTCACATCAAGAACCTGAAGGCAAAACTCGCCGCCGCCGGTTGCCGGGACTGCGTGAAGAATGTCTATGGCGCCGGCTACAAATGGGTTGAGTTATGAACTTAAGTTTCGCATTTGCGAAACACCTCTTTTCTTCACCGCTTTGCGGTGAAAGCAAGTCCCTCCCCCGAGGGGAGGGATTTAGGGAGGGGGTAACGTGAATTGAAAAGAGGTGGGCAGTCACCTTCGAACGTGAGATAAGCTTTTTAACAGCAGGTAATTGCCTACTTGCGAGACTTGAGTTATGAATATGAAGAAGAGAAGCCTGATGAACAAATCGCTGACGCGGTTCATTGTCTGCGTGGCGGTACTCCTTTTTGCGGCCACACCTTTGTTTTACCTGCTGACAAAGAATTATTATGCCGAGGATATGATCGACATCATCGAGGCTATGCGTCAGGACAAGCCTGTCCCTGCGATAGACCTTGAGGAGGACATCCTGCACGGTATAGTGATCCAATTCGTGCTGATTGCCGTTGTCTTGGGAATCGCCATTGTGCTGACCTTGCGGCTCATATCCAAGCGATTGTGGCGGCCATTTGACCGGACTTTGCAGGTTATGGAGACATTCCGGCTGGAGAATGGCGTGATTACGGCGTTGCCCGACAGCGGAATAGAGGAGTTCTCCCGCCTGAATGATGTCCTGAACAGGCTGATGACCGACAGCCTGAACAGTTACCGAGCGCAGAAGGAGTTCACCGAGAACGCCTCACACGAACTCCAGACACCGCTTGCCGTGTTCCAAAGCAAACTCGACCTTCTGTTGCAGCAACCGGATCTTACCCGGGAACAGGCCACAATCATACAAGACCTTTATCAGATGAGCGGCCGTCTGTCCGGTCTGAACAGGAATCTGCTCTTGCTCGCCAAGATGGAGAACGGACAGTTCGGCAAGTCGGAGGTTGATGTGGTGTCAGTGCTGAACGAACTGCGGCCATATTTCGATAACATCGCTGACGGATTGCGCCTTGGGATTGATTTACAGGCTGATTCTCTGATTATTAGCGCCAATCGTTCCTTGCTCGAGAGTCTTCTCAGCAATCTTGTCGTGAATGCAGTGCGGCACAACAGACCGGACGGCGAGATCACCATCACTCTGAACAGCGTCAGCCTTGTGGTCGCGAACACCTCCGACGAAACGGCATTGGACAAGAATATGATTTTTAACCGTTTCTACCATCCTTCTGAAAAATCCGGCGGCAACGGTCTCGGGCTTGCCATCGTGAAAGCCATCTGCGAGTACCATCGCTGGAACGTCACTTATGCCTACGAAGACGGACAGCATCTGTTCACCGTGAAATTTTCCGATGACACAATAAAAAAGGCTGGTCAAATCTGACCGGCCTTCTTTATTGTGTCTGAATCTGATTATATCTTTACGAAGAGTGAGGCGAAACCGAACATATCAGGATCGAACTTGTTGTCGCTCCACCAGTTCGTGCCGAACGGAGGGGTGTCGTAGTCACGAAGCTCGACAACAAGGTTTCCGTCGAGGATTGTGAAGACAACCACTGCCTCACCGATGGTTTCCTTGCTCTTGCTGAAGGCTCTGTTGGCCGCGGAGAGAAGGTAGTAGGCGTTTGTGTGAACCTCGTAGCCATCCATACCCATAAACATTGTGCACTCGCTGACGGTGTTCTTTCCGATCATAGTTCCTTCGCTGGAGTAGTTCTTAGGCTCGGTCGGAGTCACGGTCGCCTCTCTGAAGAAGTTGGCGAAATCACCCTTGTCGTTAGGGGTGACAGTGACAATTCCGGCATCGTCTTTAGCGAAAGTGAGCGTGAATCCAGCGTTATTGGTCGGAAGGATTGAGGTGTCGTCATCCTCATCGGCGAAGAATTCGAACAATTCATCTGTGTCAAACACTTTACTGAACACCCACGTGCCGAGGATGGCGTCTGGAACCTTGACGGAATAGAAAGTATATTCGGCGCTCTCGTTGTCTCCAGGGATGAACCTGACAGCCTCGTCGAGGTCAACGGTAACGCCGATCTTGTCCCCGTCCTTGAATCCGTCCGCGAGAGAGAACTTGAAGGTGGCCTTGTTCTTTCCGGCCTGAAGGACGGCGTAAGGAACTTTCTTAGGGGTCGATTTTGTCATCGTCGTGCTGTAGGTGTCGCAGACAACGTACTGCGCGGCGTCTCCGGTGAACTTCAGCGGAATGGTCACATCGTTGCTGAGGGACAGTTTGTCACCTGAGGTCACGCCGGTCACGTTGATCGTGGCGACGTAAGAGCCTAAGACGTCAGCGGTTGTGGTCTGGAATGAATATACCAGCGTCTCCTCTGGATCCGGTGTCACGATCGTGACGAACTTGGTTCCGAGGCTGTACCCGGCAGGGCATTCGATGCCGAGGTTCAGCGGGCTGGCTTCGGTGAGGGCGAGGTTGGTGACGGTGAAAGTGCCGGTTGTCTCACCAGCCTTGATGGTCACAGGATTTTCGCTCAACTCATAATCGGTGCCTTCGGTGGCTCCGGCGGCTGTGATCTTTACGGACACATTATCGCTGGCCGGCTCGCTCAGGATGACGTTCACATCCACACTGCGCTTGGCGTAGACAGTGTAGAGACTTTTCTCAAACTCGACTGTCGGTTTGTCATCCTTCTGACAGGATGAGATGGTGACCGCGGCCGCAGCCGCTGCCACAAATGTCAGAATTCTTTTAAACATACTGCAAAAATATTAAAACTATAAATACACTACTTTTACCCATTGCCGCGCTCTTCTCGGTCCTTGCGCTTACGGATTGTAATCCTATTCACTTTTCCCGGCGCTTATCGCGGCCTCATATTCGGCTCTTATCGCCTTCACTTCCTCCCTCTCGGCTGCGGTCGGTATCTCGCCTTTCGGTTTGATGTAACTTTTCGACGCGTCGGAAGTCTTCGGAGGAAGCTCGTTGTAGGAACACCCGCAGAGCGTTGAGCCGACAATAACCATCGCTAATATAGCAATTATATTCCTGATTGTTCTCATTTGACTTTGAAAATGTAAGTTCTCGTTAATACACATAGCCCGGATTCTGCTCCAATTCCGGATTCAAGTCAACGTCCGACTTGGAGATCGGAGAGGTGTAGAGGTAGGCTTTTGTAGTATATTTCAGCCCGTTGCTGATCACCCACCATTCCGGACATCCGTTGCGTTTGAGTTCGTACCAGCGGTCTCCCTCCATGTAGAGTTCCTTTCGTCTCTCGTCAAAAATCGCCTGGAGCAGGGGAGAGACTGTTTTCCCTTCGCAATCAACCGTGATCCTGTCTCCTGCACGGACCTCAGGCAGAGAGTCGGCGGGCAGGTCGGCCACACCTTCGATTCTGTTTCTCCGCAGTTCGTTCAGCCACTTAAGGGCGGAAGTCTCGTCGCCTTTGTGGTAGTAGGCCTCGGAGAGCATCAGGACAATCTCGGAAAGACGGACCTTGCATTCCGGTGTCTTCACGTTCATCCTCTTGGCGTCGAAACTGGCGGCGTAGCGGACATCTTTCTCAGGATTGTCGCCGAACAACTTAATGAGTTTAGCCGTCGCCGGTCTGGTCGCAAGGTAGCCCTTGGTGTAGGTGAAGTACCAGTCCAGTTCGCTGGAGTTGTTGATGTGCGAGCGGATCAGCACCTCGCCGAGTGCGTCGTACTGGGCGTTGATCATTTCGGAATATTCAGAGATTGGGGTGAGCGAGACTCCGCTGTGGGCTATGATGTCCTCGCAGAGAGTGATGACTCCGCTCCAGTCCTGACACCAGAAGTCGAGCTTGGCCTCGTAGGCCTTGATGATCCATTCCGTGAAGACGTACTTCGGGTCGGTAGGGTTCAGGGCGAGGGCTGACTCTAACTGGGCCTTGGCATAGTCGTACGTCTGTCGGATCGTTCCGCGGGTCGGCTTGTCGTTGATCCCGAACTTGTCAACAATCGGAATCCCAGGCAGTTCCCCGGCCTTGGAGTTGTCCCACGGCTGGCAGAACTCGCGTAGCAGGTTGTAATAGACGATCCCTTTCATTGAATACGCCGCCGCGAGTGCGCCGCGGGCAATGTCCGTGTCACGCCCTGTCAGATTCTCAGTCACGATATTGCAGTCCCGAACAATCTTCCAGCTCTCCTCGTAGGCTCTCTGACGGCTGTCGATCTCCTCTCCGGCGAAGAATGTCAGGCTGGCGCTTGTGCGGATGTTGGCGTCAAGGTTGTCGGCGCATCCCTCAAGGTGTTTGATGGCGTCCATATTCCCGACGACATATTCATCGCCGCCGCCTTCGATGTCGCGCAGGTGGTTGTGGATGATTGCCGTGAATTCCTCGTCCGTCTCCGGGATGACCTCACCCTGCGGCTTGACGTTGAGGTAGCCTTTGCAGCCCGCCGCCGCCATCAGAAGAGACGCGCCGATGGCGAGACGGAGCATATTACTGAATATTCCTGTGTCTTTCATTTCCGTCATATTAGAATTCGATATTCATTCCTCCCGAGACGCTTCTCGTGGTCGGGTAGGTCGCTCCCGGAATCTCCGGATCCATTCCGTCGTAGCCTGTGAAGGTGAAGAAGTTGTTCATCGAGATGTTGAAGCTCAAGCCTCTCATCCTCAGTTTCTTCACCGCCGCTGACGGCAGGGAGTAGGTCAGGATGATCGACTTGATCCTGACGTAGGAGTTGTTCTTCAGATAGACCGCGTCGATGATGCTGGAGTCCATCGGATTGTAGGACGAGAAGTTGTAGCGCGCGTCGTAGTAGTCGTAGATTCTTGGGTACTTGACTCCGGTCGTGTGCGTCGTGGTCCATCTGTTTGTCCTGTCCTTCTCCACATTGAGGTGGTTGCCGTACAGGTCGCTGAACTGGGACTGGACGGTCTCCGTGCTGACTCCGCTGTGGGAGGTGTTGCTGTAGCTGGCCGGGTAGCGCATCTTCTCGTAGGTCTTCGAGCCGAGGGAGAACATTCCGCTGACGCTTAATTTGAGCTGCCTCCAGGAGGCGCTGAGGTTGAATCCGCCGGTATATGGGGCGATTGTGGTGCCGAGGTAGTAGCGGTAGTTGTCCGGTTTGTTCAGGTCGGTGGCCGTAGTGATTTGAGCGTCAGGGCGCAGCTTGAACTGGTAGAGGCCCGTGTCGCTTGCTATTCCTGAATATTTACCGCTGAAGATCGCTCCGGTAGGGTAGCCCTCCACGTAGCGGTCCTTGGATGTGACTCCACTTTGTGACACGGGGTTGTATTTCAGAACCTTGTTGTAGTTGTAGGCGAAGTTCACGGCTGCTCCGACAGTCCAGTCCTTGGTTTGAAGCAACTTGCCGTTGACTGTCACCTCGATTCCGTTGTTCATTATGTCGGCGGCGTTGAAATAGACGTAGGTGAAGCCGGTCGTGCTTTGGACGGGGGAGGATGTGACCACGTCCGTGCTGAGGCGGTAGTAATATTCAGTGTTCACCGTCAGCCTGTCCTTCCATAGTCCGAAGTCCAGACCCACCTTGGCGTCTCT
>CAYZKZ010000086.1:0-11984 GCA_964479325.1 uncultured Muribaculaceae bacterium | reverse complement strand
CATCGTCCGATTGGACAGATAAAATATTCACTAATTTAATTCAACCAACAGGTTTATAGTTCTAAATCAATATGCGATTCCGAACACGACCCTCTGCTTCGAAGGTTTGCCGGAATAGATGTCCTTGCCTTCCTCCTCGCAGACAAAACTATCCACAGGAATGCATCGGATTGTCGCCTTGGTCTCGTCCTTGATCTTCTGCTCGGTCTCGGCCGTGCCGTCCCAATGGCAAAGCAGGAACTTGCCCGTGCCGATCTTGGCCTTGAACTCCTCCCAGTCGTCGCACTTCTCCACGTGGGACTGCCTGAAATCAAAGGCCTTCTGATAGATTGTCTTCTGTATGTCGTCAAGAAGGGCCGCTATCGACTTGTCAAGTCCATCAAGGGCTACTGTCTGCTTCTCAAGCGTGTCCCTTCTGTGTACCTCGACAGTACCGTTCTCAAGGTCGCGGGGACCCATAGCGAGACGCACAGGGACTCCCTTGAGTTCCCACTCGGCGAACTTGAAGCCTGGACGCAGGGTGTCACGGTCATCGATCTTGACTGTGTGTCCCTCAGCCTCAAGGGCTTTCTTGAGCTGATCCATCTTCTCAAGGATTCTTGTGTGTTCCTCGTCGGTCTTGTAGATCGGAACCATCACGACCTGGATAGGCGCGAGAGCCGGAGGCAGGACAAGTCCGTTGTCGTCGCCGTGAGCCATCACGAGCGCGCCCATAAGTCTTGTGGAAACGCCCCACGAGGTGGCCCATACGTACTGCTGCTGGCCTTCCTTGTCGGTGTATTTCACATCGAACGACTTGGCGAAATTCTGGCCGAGGAAGTGTGACGTTCCGGCCTGAAGCGCCTTACCGTCCTGCATCATCGCCTCGATGGTAAGCGTGTCGAGCGCCCCGGCGAACCTCTCGTTAGGACTCTTGTGACCCACGATCACCGGCAGGGCCATAAAGTCGCGGGCGAAACGGGCATAGACCCCGACCATCCTTACGGCCTCTTCCTGAGCCTCCTGAGACGTGGCGTGGGCCGTGTGGCCCTCCTGCCAAAGAAACTCGGCGGTACGAAGGAAAAGCCTTGTGCGCATCTCCCAGCGCACGACATTAGCCCACTGGTTGCACATTATAGGAAGATCCCTCCAAGAGGTGATCCAGTTCTTGTAGGTGCTCCAGATGATGGTCTCGGACGTAGGCCTGACGATCAGTTCCTCCTCCAGTTTCGCGGACGGATCCACAACAACGCCCTTCCCGTCAGGGTCGTTCATAAGCCTGTGATGGGTGACGACGGCACATTCCTTGGCGAAACCGGCCACGTGCTCGGCCTCCTTGCTGAAAAACGACTTAGGGATGAAAAGCGGGAAATAGGCGTTCACAGCCCCGGTCTCCTTGAACATCTTGTCAAGAGCCTGCTGCATCTTCTCCCAGATCGCATAGCCGTACGCCTTTATGACCCTACACCCCCTACCGGCCGACTGCTAGGCCACATCCGCCTTTAATAACAGATAATTGTACCACTGAGAATAATTCTCAGACCTTTTTGTCACTTCCTTTGCCATATATCTTTGCTGTTTTTGTCAAATATTCTTATTATTGTGCAATATTCCGAAAGGTATGGATTTTGTTCATCAGGAACTTATGTTGCGGCCGTCACCTTTGGATACGGCCACGAAGTTACGAATTAATTGTCAAATATAGGAGATTCAGAAATGAAAACACGCACAATCCTTTTTATCTCGGCGCTTCTGGCACTGACTTCGTGCGGTTCAGCGGCGCGCTTCGCCAGTGATGCTTCCGGACAGAAGTATCAGGACGGAATCTACTATACTTCAAAAACTCCCGTAAGGGCCAAGGCCGCGGCCGAGACCTACGAGGACAAAGAAGAGACCGACGCGCTGGTGGCTAAGACCAGGAACTCCCCTATCTTTATGAAAAGCGGAGAGAAAGTCGATACCCTGTTCATACCGGAGAACAAGACGGCGAGAATAGATTTCAGCGGCGCGGACAACACCACGTCCGTCTATGTGTACGACAACGGATTTGACGCCTGGAGCGCCTACCAGCCTTGGTACAGTTCATCCTACTGGTACTGGGGAGGGCCTTTCTACAGCTCGATCTACTGGGGAGCGAACCCTTGGTACTACGGAGGATGGTACTCGCCTTGGTGCCACGACCCTTGGTTCTACAGTTATTCGTGGGGCTGGAGGGACCCGTGGTATTACGGCGGTTGGTACGACCCTTGGTACCGTGACCCGTGGTTCTACGGCGGTTGGTACGGCGGATGGTACGGCGGATGGCGCGACCCGTGGTTCTACGGCGGATGGGGACACGGCCCTCATCACCCGCACGACTTTGAATTCTTCGGAAGCGGAAGCGGCAGGGCCTTCACCCCTCGCCTTTCCACAACCGGTTCGAGCGTCAGAGGCGGCATCGGGGCATCCTCAAGGACAGCCGGTGTGAGAAGCTCGTCTATGACCAGAAGCAGAAACGGCGGCTCGACCACAAGAACAGGAGCGGCAGCGTCAACGGTCAGGTCATCCGGATCGTCAAGGTCGTCAAGCCTGGGCGGACGCACGGGCGGGACAAGGTCGTCAGTCACTTCCGTGACAAGGCCTTCCTCCTCAGTGAGATCTTCTTCCGTCAGGTCATCGGCTGGCGGAGCGGTCAGGTCATCGGCCTCGACAGGAACCTACGGCGAGTCCTCGTCAGTAAGATCATCTTCCAGCAGGTCTTCCTACGGAGGCACACGCTCATCGTCATCAGCGACGACATCCTACTCAAGGCCGACCTCCGGCAGGAGTTCAGGATCAACCAGCGGATACTCATCTGGTAACTACTCCTCCGGCGGCTACTCGTCAGGAAGTTCCTCAAGCGGCTCGTCAAGCGGTTCTTCTTCCGGCAGCTACAGATCCTCAGGATCGTCCTATAGGTCATCGGGATCGTCCTACAGGTCATCCTCAAGCAGTGACTACTCTTCCGGCTCCACGAGAAGTTCAAGCAGCTACTCCTCGGGCAGAAGCTCAAGTTCATACTCCTCTTCATCCAGCAGTTCAAGCCGCGGCGGCTATTCGGGCGGCGGATTCTCAGGCGGATCGTCCAGAAGTTCCGGCGGCTCCTACAGCGGAGGCGGCTCCAGAAGCGGTGGTGGAAGAAGGTAAGCAATCCTTAAAAACCAATTAAAAATGAGAAAGATAATGTTTACTGCGCTGCTGTCATTCACAGCGATTGCGGCGGGAGCGCAGACAATGTACGACGGCCTGACCTTCAGCCGGAACAACTACTACGGCACGGCAAGATCCATCGGTATGGGGAACGCTATGACGGCGGTCGGAGGCGACCTCGGTTCCATCGGGATCAACCCGGCGGGTTCGGCTGTGGCGGGATATTCACAGTTCACGATCACCCCGAACCTCACTATGAGTTCGATGAACTCGTCCTACAGCGCCTATCCCGTGAACGGCTCGGACAAATTCATCAACGAGCAGGGCAAGGATCTGACACGGTTCACGATGCCTAACATCGGAGCCACGTTCCACTGGAAGACCGGCAACCGCAGTGGCCTGAAGTCAATAACCTACGGACTCATCGTCAACGGCACCAACGACTTCACCGGAAAGATGATGGCGGGAGGCCGTAACGACAGGACCAGCTACCTCAGCGCGATGGCGGTTAATGCGGACGGATTCGACATAGACTTCCTGAACGGTTTCCGCGACGCGGCCGGAAAGGAGATCGACATCTGGGACTACGCCTACTACAACACTGACGACAGAGGAAAGAGCGCCCCGTGGAACGTCATAGCGAACGCCCAGGCCGGAGCCATCTCCAATTATGGGAACACCGACGATCCGTCATACTACTGGCGCTACCTCGGAGCCACCGAAGGCTACGAGGACACCGGGAAAATCGACGAGGACGGCAACCACATCTACGATGTCTTCCTCCCCGGAGCCTTGAACCAGGCCTACGGCCGCAAGGTGACCGGAAGCAAGTACGACGCACTGATCAACGTAGGATTCAACTTCAACGAGACCTTGTTCCTCGGAGTCAACCTCGGCATCACGACCCTCAACTATGACTATTCCGAATATTTCAAGGAGAGCGCCGAAAACACATCGGACTTCCCGATAGATTTCGGAGACAAGGGAACAACCAGTTTCAGCGACTACCGTACCCGCTACTCTTACAAAGCGGAAGGCAGCGGTGTCTATGGAAAGTTCGGATTCCTTTGGAGCCCGATTGACGGGCTTCGTGTCGGAGGTGCGGTACAGACCCCTACGATTATGGAGATTGACGAGCGCTGGCGTCACTCTGTGGATGTGAACTACACGGACTCACAGTTCAACGGCAACGCATCAACCCCTGAAGGGAACTATTCCTACAGGCTTCGCACTCCTTACAGGCTGAACGCCGGTGTAGCCTTCACATTCGCCGGAATGGCCCTTGTCAGCGCCGACTACGAGATGACGGACTACAGCACGATGAAGTTTATGACCAAGGACGGAGCGTGGGACGACGGGACATTCGACAATCTGAACGACGACATCAAGAATTGTATGGGAGTCTCACATCAGGTGAGATTGGGAGCGGAATTCAAGCCGATGCCGGAATTCGCGGTACGCGCGGGCTACAACTTCTCCACCACTCCTGAATATGTTTACGAAGGCGGGATGAAAACGACCCTGAACGACAGGATCAACTCATTCTCCGTCGGACTCGGCTACTCTTCAAAAGGTTCATTCTTCGCCGACATAGCCGCCAGAATGATCGCTATGTCCGATGAATATATCACCCCTTACGCCGACTATCTCGACGACGTGGCCTCCCCTATGATCCTCAACAAGAGAGAGATCTACAGCATCACCGCCACCCTCGGCTGGAGATTCTAAAGACTCGGAGCGAAGCGACCGAAGGGGTTTCGGGGAATCCTTTCCCCGCGCCCCTCAGGGGCTGTCACGAAGTGACTGGGGGTTGTATGGAATTGATTTCCTATCTGAAAAGGTACCTTTTCAGATAAGATATCGAATCTGGCCCCACATTAAATAAAAGGTCCAAGATAGAGAGATTGTGAGCAAAGCCGTACTTCCCCGCAAAGACCTGGAAGTACGGCTTTTCCAGTCCCAGGTCACGCAGGACGGTGTCAGGCCGTTTGGGATGAAGGATCTCCCGATAGTCCATCCCGTAGCGGCCGGTATCGACAGAGACCTCGCGGGAACGTACGGGAAGATATTCATCAGTCATTCTAAGATCCACGGCGACGCCGGTCTTCTGGAGGAAGAATCTGATTATCCTGACATCAAGTTCGAAAAGTGTCCGCGGACGCGAGTCCAGAATCCCGAAAAGCTCGTCCTTGTAGTACTCGAAATAGGCGGAGGACTCGTACGCCGACGAGATCGCCCTTTCCGTCCGGGTCAGCCACGGAGTCGAGTAGTCAACCTTGATCTCCGTTATCGGAAGCTCGTGCGTGCCGCTTTCGTGGACGATCGGGAAGTTCAGGAATTGAGGGCCGTCGGCCGCATAGTAGCGGAAACGATTCCTCCAGGACTGCTTCTGATAATGCTCGCAGGCCTCAAGATAAACAACAGAAGGCTTCACCTCGTCCGGAGACAAGATGAAGTCCTTAGCCATCAATGCGAAATAACTGACAGGTGGAAACCAGGCCACACTCAGGAGAATGGCCTTCCCATCCTCCGGCCTGTTATTCGAACTCTCCCTTCTCGTGTGAGTCGTTTGCCCTGATGATTCCACGCTTTGAGCTTCTGATGAAATTCAGGATCGCGTCGCGCTCCTCGCTCTGAGGGAAGCCGGCCTCAACCTTGGCGCAGCCGTCGGTGATGTTGTAGCCGGAGAAATAAATGGTGTCGTAGATGTCTTTGATGTTGCGGATCACATCGGATGAGAATCCGCGGCGGCGCAGGCCTACGATGTTCACGCCTGAGTAGCAGATAGGGTCACGGCCGCAGAGGACGTAAGGAGGAATGTCCTTGTTGATCTTGGACATTCCGCCGACCATAGCGTGGCAGCCGATCTTGGTGAACTGATGAGCCTTGGCTCCGCCACCGACAATCGCCCAGTCATCCACAACGGTCTCACCGGCGATGCCGACGAAGCTGACCAGGATGCAATGGTTGCCGACCACACAGTCGTGCGCGACGTGGACGTAGGACATCAGAAGAGTGTTGCTTCCGATCTTGGTCACGCCCTTGCCGCTCGCCTTCGTGCCGCGGTTGATTGTCACGCACTCGCGGATGGTGACATTGTCGCCGATCTCCACGTAAGTGACCTCACCTTCGTATTTAAGATCCTGAGGAATGGCTCCGACAACCGCTCCAGGGAAAACCTGGCAGTTCTTGCCCATTTTGACATAAGGGTAGATCACAGCGTGCGGCTGGATCACGCATCCGTCCCCGATCTCCACATCGTCATCGATGAACGCGAAAGGACCGATCTGAATGTTGTCGCCAAGCTTGGCCTTAGGGCTTACTGAAGCCAATGGTGAAATATTGTTCATATTCAAGTCTGTTTTATTTTTCCGATTTTCCACGTACCGCGGCGGCGGCCCTGGTGTTGATGGTGTGTCCCGGCTTGAACGCCGTGACCTTCGCCTTAAGGTAGCCTCCGGCAAGCCTGAGGTCTCCGATAAGGTCGAGCAGCTTATGCCTTCCGCACTCGTTAGGGAAATGAAGCTTGAGATTGTTGAGATACCCGTTGTCGTTTATTGCAAGCTCAGGCACGTTGAAAAGAGCGGAGAGCCTTTCGACCTGCTCCGGTGTAGCGGGATGCTCGACGATCACAATGGCATTGTCAACATCACCGCCCTTGACCAGATTGTTCTGGAACAGGTACTCTATCTCGTGGAAAAAGACGAATGTGCGGCAAGGGCCGATCTCCTTGGCGTAGTCTGTGGATTCATCCCAATGGGCTGTCTGAACACCGAGGACCTTCGAGCCGAAATCCACTGTGATGTCAATGGACGGAGTGTCGGCCGGGGTGATCCTCACGAACGATCCGGTCTTCTCGTCACGGACCTCGATCTCCTCAGGCACAGTCACATACTTTCGCAGGGCATTCTGCTCCCGCACCCCGTCCCTGGCTATCGCCTCGACATAAGGACGGGCGCTGCCGTCAAGAATCGGGACCTCGACATTGTCAAGCTCCACCAAAGCGTTGTCAACACCCATTCCTGTGAGAGCCGACATCAAGTGTTCTATTGTAGAGACAGAGGCCTCTCCCTTGGAGATTGTGGTGCTTCTGGCAGTTGACGAGACATTCTCAGCCAACGCCTCCACAACCGCGGACTCTCCCAAATCAATCCGCCTGAACACAATCCCTGTGTTCTCTGGAGCGGGTTTGAGAGTCATCGTCGAGATTCTTCCGGTGTGAAGTCCCTTACCGTGGAACTCGTACTCTCCCGCAAGAGTTCTTTGCTTATTAGAAGTCATAATTCAGCTTTTGCAGACTGCGTAAATCGCAGCATTCTGCAAAGATAGCAACGAAATTTGGAATATTCAAGAATATGCCGCTATTCCTCCCCCTGACGCTTGAAGACGGCGTAGCTTCGGAGGTAGTTCTTGAGCGGAAGGGCCGGAGAGCCGAGAAGCACCTGTCCTGGCTTGCGGATGTTGCCGATGACTCCGCACTGCGCTCCGATCGTGGTGTTGTCCGCTATATTCAGATGCCCGGCGATGCCGACCTGACCGGCCAGGATGCAGTTCTTTCCGATCTTGGTGGATCCGGCTATTCCGCACTGGGCGGCCATCACCGTGTTGTCGCCGATCTGGACGTTGTGGGCGATCTGGCAGAGGTTGTCGATCTTCACGCCGTTGCCGATGATCGTTGACTCCATCTCGGACTTGTCGATGGTGGTTCCGGCTCCGATCTCGACATTGTTGCCGATGATGACGTTGCCGATGTGTTCGATCTTCTCCCAGGTCCCGTCAGGAAGCGGGGCGTTGCCGAACCCGTCCGAGCCGATGACAGCGTTGGCGTGGATGATCACATTGTCACCGATGACCATTCCAGGGTAGATCACCACTCCGGGATAGATGATGCAGTGCGAGCCGATCACAGTGTTGTCGCCGACATACACATTCTCGTAGATCTTCGTGTAGTCCCCCACCTTGGCGTGATGGCCCACATAGGAGTGGCTTCCGAGATAGACCTTCTTGCCGAACTTGGTCGTAAGAAACCAGGATGAGCGGAATCCCCTGTGCCTCTTGTCGGTGCGGCGCTGTGTGGAGACGTACTTCAGGAGGTCGGCCAAAGACTTGTAGGCGTCGTCAACCCTGACCATCGTCGAGGTCACGGCCTCCTTCGGAGCGAAGTCCTTGTTGACAAGCAGGACACTTGCCCTGCACGTATAGACGTACTTCTCGTACTTCGGGTTTGCGAAAAAGCACAGCTGTCCCGGCTTGCCGTGCTCGATCTTGGCGAATGACGTGACGGTCGCCTGAGGATCACCCTCTACGGTACCTTTAAGCACCTGGGCCAATTGCTTAGCGGTAAATTCCATCTTCTACTGGCAATTTAAGTCTTAAACTTCTAAATTAGTCTGCAAAGAAAGCAATTTATTTTCATATTTACCAAAATATCCTTATCTTTGCGTCGTTGTGAGAGATAGGGGACGAAAGCGTCTCCTATCTTTTGTTTTGCGAACAGGACTTATTATGGAACAGGAAAAGATACTCTCAGTCGTGAGCGAGGCCGCGGCAGGCCGCGGATGCTTCGTCGTGGAGACAACCGTCAGCAAGGACAATGACATTGTCGTCACCATCGAGAAGGAGAACGGGGACATCGACCTCGAGGACTGCGTCGCCGTCAACGACGCTTTTCTCGCGGCGTTCGACAAGGATGTCGAGGACTATTCCCTGACCGTCACCTCAGCCGGACTTGACCAGCCGTTCAAGGTGCTCAGGCAGTACCTGAAGGCCGTCGGCTCGGCGGTCGAGGCCAGATTCAAGGGCGGAAGGAAGATCGTGGGAATCCTGACAGGAGCGGACGAAGGTGGGGTGACCCTGAGATATTCACAGAAAGAGGCGGTCGAGGGGAAGAAGAAAAAGGAGATCGTGGAGCGCGAGGAGCGCTTCGGCTTCGACGAGATCAATTCCGTGACTCCGCACATCGTTTTCAAGAAATAAAAAAAACATCAAGATATGGAAAAGAAAGAAGAAATAACTCTCATTGACGCTTTCAAGGACTTCAAGGAGGAGAAGAACATCGACAGACCCGTGATGATGGGTGTGCTCAAGGACGTGTTCCTCACGCAGATCGCCAAGACCTACGGGTCGGCCGACAATTTCGACGTCATCATCAACGTGGATAAGGGAGACTGCGAGATCTACCAGAACTTCGACATCGTCGAGGAGGTGGAGAACCCTAACACGCAGATCACCCTCGACCAGATCAAGGCCGAGACCGGCGACGACGACTACGAGATCGGTGACGTTTACACCAAGAAGCTTTCCCTCGCGTCGTTCGGAAGAAGAGGAATCCTCAACATCAGGCAGAATCTTCAGGGACGTATTATGGACATCGACAAGGCGAATGTCTTCAAGGCCTACTCCGACAAGGTCGGCGAGATCTTCACAGGTGAGATCTACCAGACCTGGTCCAAGGAGGTCATCATCCTTGACGATGACAACAACGAGCTGCATCTTCCTAAGGCCGAGCAGATCCCTGGCGAGAGGTTCAAGAAGGGAGACACAATCCGCGCCATCATCAAGAGCGTGGAGATGAAGAACAACACCACCCCTTACATCACTCTTTCAAGGACTTCCAACGAGTTCCTTGAGAAGCTGTTCGAGCACGAGGTTCCTGAGATCTTCGACGGACTCATCACCATCAAGAAGGTTGTGCGTGTCCCTGGCGAGCGCGCCAAGGTGGCCGTGGAGTCCTACGACGAGAGGATCGACCCGATCGGAGCCTGCATCGGAGTGAAGGGGTCGAGAATCATCGGCATCGTCCGCGAGCTGCGCAACGAGAACATCGACGTGCTTCAGTGGACGAACAACACGCAGCTTCTCATCCAGAGGGCGCTCAACCCTGCAAGGGTGTCATCCATCGACCTTGGCAACTCGGAAGAGGACAAGATCAAGGTTTATATGCAGCCTGACGAGGTCAAGAAGGGTATCGGCCGCGGAGGCTGCAACATCAAACTGGCCGGAATGCTTGTCGGCAGGGAGATCGAGGTTTGGAGAGAGCTTCCTAAGGACGAGGCTCAGGAGGAAGAGGACGTTCTGCTCAGCGAGTTCAGCAACGAGATCGACCAGTGGGTCATCGACCGCCTGGAGGCCATCGGATGCGACACGGCCAAGAGTGTCCTTGCCTTCACACCTGAGGACATCGCCAAGAGGGCTGACCTTGAGGACGAGACAGTCGCCGAGGTGTTCAGGATCCTGAGGGCCGAATTTGAGGAATAGTCCAGACCGAAACAGCTGGCAAACATTAATTTAAAGGGTTGAATATGGCAGAAATCAGACTAAATAAGATAATTAGGACCTATAACATCGGACTTCAGAAACTTGTTGACTTCCTGAGCAGCAAGGGGGTTGAGGTCGAAGCCAATCCGAATGCGAAGATCTCAGAGGATCTTATCCCGGAGATCAACAAGCAGTTCGGAAAGGATCTGGAGCTGAAGCAGGCTTCGGAGAAGGTTGACATCAAACTCAACGAGATTCTTGAGAAAACCACGAAGAAGAAGCAGGAAAGCGCCAAAGAGGAGGAAGAGGAGGAGCCAGTCCGTGAGACTGTCATAAAGACAACCATCTTCACACCGGTCGGGCAGAAGCAGGAACCGGAAGCCGAGACTACGGAGCAGAGGCCGGAGGCGAATCCGGAGCCGGAGAAGCCCGTGGAGGCCGAGGAGCCGAAAGTCGAGGCTAAACCGGAGCCGGAGGTTCAGAAGCCGGTTGCGGAACCTGTTGTGGAAGCCGCGCCGGAGCCGGAGCCGAAGGCTGAGCCGGTAAGGCAGGCCGAGACAGAAGAGAAGCCGGAGGTCAAGCCCGAGCCGAAGCCTGAACCACAGGCCGAGCCGGAGCGCAAACCGGAGCCTGAGGTGAAAAAAGCCGAGCCGGCAAGGCAGGCCGAGGCCGAACGCGCGGCCGCTCCCGGTCAGGGCAAGGACTCAAGGGACAACGGAAAGATGAGGGACAGGCACGACAGAAAGCCGGGTCAGAGTCCTAAGCAAAGAGAGGATCAGAACCAGCAGAAGGCGAAGCACCAGCCTCAACCTCAACCTCAGCCTCAGCAGGAGGTCAAGGAGGAGAAACCTGCGGAAAGCTCAACCCCGGGACTCAAGGTCCTCGGAAAGATCGACCTCTCCCAGTTCGAGCCTAAGAAGGGCAACAAGAAGAGAGAGAGGATCGCAAAGGGAAGCCAGAAGGTCGATGTCGCCAAGGAGGGCAAACAGGCTGACAACAGTTCCCGTAAGGACAAGAACAAGAACGCCAAACCGGCTCAGGACCAGCAGGGCAAGGGCGGAAAGAAGCGCAACCGCGGGGCGGACCGCTTCAAGCCGGCTATGACCGAGGAGGAGCAGGAGGCGATGCAGAAGGAGATCCAGAAGCAGGTCAAGGAGACCTACGCCAGGATGAACGACAACAAGAAGAACAACTTCGGAGCCAAGTACAGGAAGGAGAAGAGGGAGATGGCGGCGGCCAAGACCCAGGAGGAGATGGCACAGGAGATGGCCGAGAAGAAGGTCCTCAAGGTCACGGAGTTCGTGACGGTGAACGACCTCGCCACCCTTATGAACAACACTCCGGTCAACGAGGTGATCAAGGCTTGTATGGATCTCGGCCTGATGGTCTCGATCAACCAGCGTCTTGACGCCGAGGCCCTCGTGCTTGTCGCCGAGCAGTTCGGCTACAAGGTCGAGTTCGTGACAGCCGACCTCACCGAGGAGATCGAAGGCAGCAGCGAGCAGGTCGATCGCGAGGAGGATCTCGTTCCAAGACCACCGATCATCACGGTGATGGGTCACGTTGACCACGGTAAGACA
>CAYZKZ010000085.1:0-12051 GCA_964479325.1 uncultured Muribaculaceae bacterium | reverse complement strand
TGATCAGAAAGAAGATCAGCAGCAGGAACACCAGGTCAGTCATCGAAGACATCCCTATGTCCGACATAACCTTTGTGGTTCTCTTGAATGCCATTGACTACCTCTCCTCCTCCTCGTTGCCTGCCGGTTCGTGCAGAAGATCCATAAAGTCGATGGTCGCGTTCTCCATCATAAACATCAGGTTGGAGATCTGGGCGGTCAGGTAGTTGTAGCCGAAGTAGGCGAGGATACCGACGATAAGACCGCCGACCGTTGTGATCATCGCGGTGTAGATTCCGCTCGACAGCAGCGTGATGTCGATGTTGTTGCCAGCGTTGGCCATATTGAAGAACGCCTGCACCCTACCGAGCACTGTTCCGAGGAATCCGATCACCGGAGCCCCACCGGCGATGGTGGCGAGCATAGGAAGGCCTTTCTCCAGTCTCGCGATCTCGACGTTGCCCATATTCTCGACCGAAGTCTGGATGTCAGCCAACGGCCTGCCGATGCGCTCGATTCCCTTTTCGACGAGACGGGCGACCGGAGAGTCATACTTCTGGCAGAGCGTCACCGCTGATTTTACCTTCCCTTCGTGAATATAGTCGCGGATGTCCCGCATAAAGTTCTTATCGACCTGACCCGCCTTGTGGATCATCCACCATTTCTTTCCGAATATGTAGATGGCGATGACGGACAACAGCGCCAGCACAATCATCAGCCAACCTCCTTTGGTGGCCATTTCGATCAGTGAGAAAGACTGCTCTACCTGCTGTGGAGCGAGATCAGCCACAGGCGCGGCCTCCTGTGCGATGTCCTCGGCCATCCCGGCCGCCGCTGTATTCAGGCCAACGGCCTGCAAAACTTGGAAAAACATAATTATACGTACGTTTTTTATATTTCAAAACCTAAGGCGAGCCTGTCTGCACATTTCACGCCATTCAAACCGCAAATTTACGCATTTTTTCCGAGATTTCATCGCCCGCCACGAATCCTGTCAAGAGCCGTGGCGGGTAATGTGCTGAATATCAGCAATATGATGCTTTATACTCCCGGGGGTTCTGGAGGGAAGTAGGTGGTATTATCGTTCTTATAATCAAGAGTTTAGCCGCCATTATGCTTGTGGCTCTTTACGCTTTCGATGACGTTGAAGATGTATCGTGTTGTGTCTTGTCGTAGTTTGCCGTTCGAAGGTCATATTAATTATTCCCGTGGGACAGGGCAGCCTTTTTGCATAACCAATAATGTGTCTGAACCGGCCAAACGATCTGCGTACACTAACGCTTTTCTGTTTTTAGAGGAGGCATTCTCGTCCAGAGTGACAGTAAAATGGTATGGATCTGAATAATCTATGTCGGCTTTGATCCATCCGCATTCAGTCCTCCAATGTGTTCCCTCGACACAGTACTCCTTGCGATGCTCCTCACGTTTCAGATCATATTCCTCTGTTAGATCAAATTCGATTCCTGTAATCTTCCTGTCCGCATAGATGACAAACTTTTGCGCCCTGAAATCCATCTCAACATAATTCTTGTCCAGTTGAATGTTATATTTGTCACAGGATAATAGAAACATTAGTCCTAAAATGATGAACGACAAACTTCTTTTCATTGATTATCAATTTAATACTGGTAAGTAATTTCTTCGGTGCAAGTGCCGTCAGGCACATCGTAAGTAATCAGCCTGAAATGCCAACTGTAGGCGTAGTCATTAGCGGTGTTGTCATTGCGTGGGGCATCGTATTCTTTGCCTTTGGCTGGATTAAGGCAGGTTGTGGAGAAGTAGCCGTTAGACTGGCCTTTCCATCCGAAATTGAAATGAAGCAGGTAAGTGTTGGACTCGGTTGAGGAGTACTTCGCTCCGTCTATTACCCAAGAATGCCCTTTTGTCCAATTCTTTGGAATTGCTGAGATGAACACTGGTTTGTCTTTCGCCAGCATATCACTTGTGGCTTTTTTCATTGAATATGTGAAATTGGATGCGCTGTGTTTATTAACATTGATATAGCCTATATCCTGCATTCTTTTCTTAATTTGTTCGGGGGTTATTAAAGTGTAGGTTGGTCTTGCTATTTTCCTGACAAAATTATAAATGCTGCCTATTAACCGCGCCACATCATCTTTGCCTTTGCTAGTGAGATAATTTGCGGAGGTGCTTGCTTTCATTCCATTCCAGTCAATGAGTTCGTTGTTAATGATTAAAGTGTTTGGGTACTCATTGAATGCTGCAATCATCGCCATCGCTGTGGCTGAACACCCCGAGTATGCAGATTTCTTTTTGCCTACAATATTTCTTCGGAAACATTACCTATTATACGGACTTCCCTGCCCCCAGGAAAAGTTGAGTAAAGGTTTCTTGGTTACTAGAGTAAGAGAGTTGCTTCCTCCGCTATCGCCGTAGTCATCTTCAAAGCGACAATCAACTGCGGATTTGATGCATTCGGTAACAAATCTGGAGTCCTGACTGGTGTCTGAGTAGAAGTCATCGTCTTCGACGCAATAGTAGCCGACGGTGTCGATGATCTGGTCATCGGGATCATCGGGGGCATCATCATTATAGTTTTCAGAACTCTCGTTGAAAATCACTGTCAGGTCATTTTCAATTTGTCCGTTTTCTGTTACTGCAACGATGTCTGCCACGGCGGTATTGGCTCCAAGAACAGCGAATCCTGCTCCGTCTTCGAAGTTTATTAGGTAGGCATCAGGAATGAGGTTTGACTCCTCGGTTGAGGCTTTGCTGCTCAGGTGGTTTCTCTTATTTTCCACATAGTAGGTAGTGATGGAGTTTATCTTCCTCTGTAATCCAGATCGTGTTGTCAGCATCTCTCCATCATCGGATCGAAGGAACTCGGAGAGGACCGATAGCGCTTCCTCTAAAGGGATTTGCTGTATTTCATGAATCGAGTCGGATTCTGATGTAGTTTTGCAAGTGTGCATCCCCTTTCCGCAAGATACGGTTAGGGATAACACCAGACCAAGTGTAAGGAGTGTTGATGGGCTCTGTTTCATAATGAGGTAATGTGTTGGTTTATGCAAATATAAAATGTTTTTGGATGATTGCAAATATTTTTGAAGAGATACTCTTCTGGCGATTCCTTTCGCAAAATAGCATCATAAATATATACGAGTTGACTAATTTCTGTTCCTTGAGGCAACGCACGGAATTGCGCTCCACCCAGTTCTCTGGCCACCTCTGACGTTCGCTCCGCTGAAATTCTGTGCCCCAAAAAGCCGAAAACGCTCGTTTCCGCCGACAGATTTACGGTCGGAATGGCTTTTGTTAAAAGGTAATTTACTTGCTATCAATTAATTGATAAATCGCCCGATGCAATTCCGTAGGCGCTGAAATAGCCTCATCCTCCACGACAACCCTCAGAGGATGGTTTCGAGCCGCCGTGCCAGAATGTTGGAGGGTGCAAGGGAACATCTCAAACTCCCGTACTTTTCGGTGCATTCTCGATTGTGGCGTGAAAGGCGGTCTGAAGGGATACTTTCGCTGACATTTAACAAAATTCCTTTTGAATATGCCCACAGACAATCCGGTCAGGGCAGCCTTATGGCAATTTTATTGAGAACGATATATTAATCGTCACTTTCCGGCAGCGGAGGAGAACACGTGAAATTGGCGGGGACACCATTCCCCACCAGAACGCTCTTTGGAGCGGTTGGCCGTTCCCGAATCGGTCTTTTGACACTATTTCAAGTACACTATAGTACCCCTGACCGCTGTCTAAGGCATATTACCGTACTCGCCAATTTCATAGAGTCTAAGACGGCGATGCGGCATAGCCAACACTCCTCGCACTAAAGGGAGAGCGCATACACTTGCCGTCATCAGCGTCAAAGGCCGACAGGGGCGACACCAATCCGTGGCGGATAACACGCTGATTAACAAACAGAAACACCTTGTCCTGGTCTGAATTCCGGCACCAGGACAAGGCTTAAGGCATTCATTCTGCGTGACTTAAGTGCCACAGCTATTGTGTTAACGCAGAGCAATGTCCGGGGGAGTGATAACTTCGGGCACTAATCGCTTGGGTAATCTGTGTCTGATTGCGCCGTGGATTCGCAGGCTGGATCACTTAGTATAACGCCCTAAAAATATTCATAAATACACATTTTGATGCAGGTCGTTCAGCAATCGCTCAAATTTGTCGTAGCAGGTAATGCGTTGATTATCAGTAGTATGATACTGGATGCTCCCGGGGGGGTCTGGTGGGGAGTGGATGGCGTTATCGCCCCTATAGTCAATAGTTTGGCTGCTCTGTCAAGGTGTACAGAAAAAAAAGATGAAGGCTTGCGATAATCTGATTGCCTCGCTGGAGGGCAAGTGGGTTTCCCGGACACCGGAGCGTGTCTAATATTCCACTTTGGTGAGGAAGAGGGCGTTGCCGGGGACAGACTCTCCGGCGGAGCAGCGGTCGCCGCCTTGCGTGAGGGTGGCGATCCATTCCTCGTCCCGCTTGCCGCGGCCCACCTCGAGGAGAGAGCCGACAACGGCGCGCACCATATTCCTAAGAAAGCGGTCCGCCCTGATGGTGAAGACGAGGTAGTCGCCTTCCTCGGCGGGATAGCCCATAATCCGGACGTGGTCGGGGGCATAAGTCTCCCAGCGGGCCATCGTGACTGTGCAGATGGAGGTCTTGTTGCTGCTGCCGACCTTCTCGAAGCAACTGAAGTCGTGTCTTCCGAGAAGTGACTCGGCCGCGCGGTTCATCCTCTCGACATCGATAGGGAAGGTGTAGAGGTAGGAATAGCTCCGGATGAAGGGGTCTCTGCGGCGGTGGATAAAGTACTTGTACTCACGCTGTGTGGCGTCGAATCTGGCGTGGAACTCAGGGGCGCATAATTCAATGGAATGCACCTTGATTCCGACCGGTAAAATGGCATTTATTTTGTAGGCAACCGCGCTTGCGTCAAAGCCAGGACCGGATGTCTCGAAGTGGGCGACGTAGTTTATGGCGTTAACCTTTGAATCCGTCCTTCCAGCGCCGGTGACGGCGATGTTCTCCTTCAAGAGAGTCGAAAGAGCATTCTGAAGACACTCCTGAACGGTTGTCGCATCGTTTTGAATCTGCCAGCCGCAGAATGACGAGCCGTCGTAGGAAAGGATGATCCTGTAGCGCATTTGAATAGATTGTTAGATTGCAAAAATAGTAAAAAACAGTATAATATGGAAAGTGTAAACATCAAGGAACTGAATGACAGAATCCAGAAGGAGAGCGCCTTCGTGGATATGCTGTCCCTGGAGATGGGCAAGGTCATCATCGGGCAGAAGCACCTTGTGGAGAACCTCCTGATCGGTCTTCTCGCCAACGGACACATCCTTCTTGAGGGTGTTCCGGGTCTCGCCAAGACTCTTGCCATCAGCACGTTGTCAAAGGCGATCGACGCAAGGTTCAGCCGTATCCAGTTCACCCCGGATCTGCTTCCGGCTGATTTGATCGGTACTATGATCTATTCTCAGAAGGACGAGTCCTTCGAGGTCCACAAAGGCCCTGTCTTCGCCAACTTCGTGCTGGCCGACGAGATCAACCGTAGCCCGGCCAAGGTGCAGTCGGCCCTTCTTGAGGCTATGCAGGAGCGTCAGGTGACCATCGGAGACCAGACGTTCAAGCTTCCTGAACCTTTCCTTGTGATGGCCACTCAGAACCCGATCGAGCAGGAGGGAACCTATCCTCTTCCTGAGGCCCAGGTCGATCGTTTTATGCTCAAGGTCATCGTAAGCTATCCTAAGAAAGAGGAGGAGAGGCAGATCATCAGGATGAACAACACGGGAGAGTTCCCGACTGTCAATCCTGTGATCAAGCCGGAGGACATCGTCCGCGCGAGAGGTGTCGTGAGGGATGTGTATATGGACGAGAAGATCGAGAGGTACATCGTGGACATCGTCTATGCCACCAGGACTCCGGATGACTACGGTCTTGGAAAGATCAAGGATCTGATCTCGTTCGGAGCGTCACCGCGTGCCAGCATCTCGCTCTCGATGGCTTCCAAGGCCTACGCTTTCATCAAGAGAAGAGGCTACGTCATCCCTGAGGATGTCAGGGCTGTCTGCAACGAGGTACTGCGTCACAGGATCGGCCTGACCTACGAGGCGGAGGCCGAGAACGTCACGACCGAGCAGATCATCGCCGAGGTGGTCAATGCGGTGCAGGTTCCGTAGTGATTTTTTTCAGACGTTTTGAACTATGGCTACGAATACCTCGGCCAATGATTTGCTGCGAAAGGTCCGCAAGATAGAGATCCGCACGAGGGCTCTGTCCCATCAGATCTTCGCCGGCGAGTACCATAGCGCCTTCAAAGGGCGCGGAATGGCTTTCAGTGAGGTGCGCGAGTACCAGTACGGGGACGATGTGCGTTCTATGGACTGGAATGTGACGGCGCGTCTGCGGTCTCCTTATGTCAAGGTCTTCGAGGAGGAGAGGGAGATGACGGTTGTCCTGCTGATCGACATCAGCCGTTCGGGCCTTTTCGGAACGAGCGGGATGACGAAAAGGGATCTGATCGCCGAGATTGCGGCTGTGCTGAGTTTCTCTGCCATAATCAACAACGACAAGGTCGGAGCGCTTTTCTTCAGCGACAGGGTGGAGGAGTTCATCCCGCCTAAGAAAGGGCGCAGCCATCTGCTTCGCATCATCCGCGAGATCATTGAGTTGAAGCCTCGGTCCAACGGCACGGACATCGGTCAGGCCCTGCGTTATCTGACGAACGCCATCAAGAGGAAATGCACTGTTTTCGTGCTTTCGGACCTGCTGGACGCCAACCCTGACGGCTCGCCTCGCTACGAGGATGCCTTGAAGGTGGCGAGGAACAGGCACGACATCTCGGTGATCAAGGTTCACGACCCGCGCGAGAGGACGATCCCTGACGTGGGACTCGTCCACGTCAAGGACTCCGAGACCGGAGAGTCCGCCTGGATCAACACTTCGTCAAAGAGGACAAGGGCGGAATATTCAAAATGGTTCGGCGCTGTCGAGGATGGCGAGAAGCGGCTGTTCAACCGCTACAAGATAGATTCTGTTGACATCGCCACCGATCAGGACTATGTCAGGGGACTGATGACATTTTTCGGGAGAAGATAGAGATGAAGAGATTGATTTACGGGGTGTTGTTCGTAGCCGCGGTGATTGTCTCCGCCGCCGCTTCCGGGCAGGTAGCCCCGCGGGGCAAGGGGATGCTGATACGTTCCGAGGACTCCTTTTTAGAGCCTTTACAGAAACGTGACACGGCTTTGATCGGAGACCAGTTCCGCTACGGGTTTCACCTCAAGGATGTCGCAGAGGGGACAAGGTTCGCGTTGCCGGACTTTTCCAAGGGGTTTATGGACAGCGTGGAGATCGTGCGGCCTTTCCGGGCCGACACCGTCAGGGTGCAGGGACGCGGAAACGGACCGAAATCCTACGACATAGATGTCTCGATGATCATAACCTCCTTTGAGGAGGGACAGTACGAACTCTTGCCGCTCTCATTGGTAAGAGCGTCCGGAGTTGACAGGGTCGATACTTTGCTTTTCGACCCTAAGTCATTGGACATCCGCACGATGCCTGTTGACACAACCACCTATCAGATTCACGACATCAAGGGACAGATCCGCTACCCGCTCACGGCCGCGGAGGTCATTCCTTATGTCTTGGGAATATGGGCGGTCGCGCTTGTGGTCATTCTGATCTGGGCTTTGGTCGCTTCGAGGCGTAAAAAGACCGCCGGGGCTGCGGCCCGCAAGGATCCACCTTATCTGGTCGCCCTCAGGAGGCTCGACGGCTTCCGCGGCAGCAAGTACTGGGCGCCGGAAAAACAGAAGGTCTTCTACTCCGGAATCACCGACACCCTGAGGGAATATATTGACGCTCGCTACGGGATCGACGCTATGGAGATGACGACGGCCGAGATATTCAAAGACCTCAAGACTTCTGGTGTTCCGGCTGACCTTTATGAGGAGATGAAGACTTTGTTCGAGACCGCTGATTTCGTGAAGTTCGCCAAGGCCTCCGCTTCGGATGAGGAGAACGCCGCCGCTCTGCCTGCTGCCGTGCGCTTTGTCACAGTCACTTATCAGTCCCAGCTTGCCGAGGAGGAAGCGGCCCGCAAGGCCGCCGAGTCGAAGCGGGCGGAGAAAAAGGAAGGAGGTGAGGCGTAATGTTCTTCGAGTATCCTGAATTGCTTTGGCTTCTTGTGGTTCCGGCTCTGCTGGTTCTGCGCTACCTGTACGTTGAGATCAGGGACAGGAGGCCGCATCTGCGTGTCTCGGCCGCGACCCCTTGGAAGGCCGGCGGCAGGACCGTCTTGGGAGTCATAAGACATCTGCCTTTCGTGTTCCGTGTGGCGGCTCTTTCGCTGATTGTTGTGGCAATCGCCCGGCCGCGTTCCTCTACCAAGGTCGAGAAGGTTGACACCGAGGGAATTGACATCGTGCTTGCGATGGATGTCTCGACGAGTATGCTTGCCAGGGACTTCACTCCCGACCGAATCAGCGCCGCCAAGGACATCGCCATAGAGTTCATCGCCCAGAGGCCGTCCGACAGGATGGGAATCGTGGTGTTCGCCGGGGAAAGCTACACGCAGTGTCCGCTGACAACCGACAGGGCCACTCTGATCAATCTGATGAAGGAGACCTCCACCGACCTGATCGAGGACGGCACGGCGATAGGGAACGGACTGGCCACCGCTGTCGCCAGAATCAAGGATTCCGACGCGAAGAGTCGCGTGGTGATTCTTTTGACCGACGGTGTGAACAACTGCGGAGAGATTTCTCCTGAGACCGCCGCCGAAATCGCCAAGACCTACGGGATAAGGGTCTATACGATCGGTGTCGGCGCGAACGGTGAGGCACCATATCCTGTGATGACCCCGTGGGGAGTCCAGATGCAGAACCTCAAGGTCGAGCTTGACGAGAAGTTGCTTTCCAGCATAGCTTCGATGACGGGCGGCCGCTATTTCAGGGCCACCGACAACACGAAACTTGCGGAGATATATTCAGACATCAACAAGATGGAGAAGGCGCGCACCACCATCGACAGTTTCCCTGTGTATAAGGAACTGTTCGGCTCCTACGCCCTCGCCGCCTTGATCTGCCTGCTGCTGGAGTTTGTGGTTAAATTGCTGTTGAGGAGGAGGTTGGTATGATAATTTTCGCGGCACCGCATTATCTTTTGCTTCTGTTCCTCATTCCGTTCTTTTTTCTCGGGATGGGGTTGTGGTTATGGAACAGGCGTCGTTGTCTCCGCCGGTTCGGGGACGAGGCTCTTGTGAGCGAGCTGATGCCGTCTTGGTCACGGAACAAACTGTGGGTCAGGACTGTGCTGTTCTCTTTGGCCTTCTTTTTCTTTGTCGTGGGGTTGTCGAGACCGCAGATCGGCGCGAAGTTGAAGGAACACAAGACGAAGGGAGCCGAGATTATGATCGTCCTGGACGTGTCCAACTCAATGCTGGCCAGGGACTATTCCCCTAACAGGCTTGAAAGGGCGAAACTCGCCATCTCAAGGCTTTCGGACAAGCTTCAGGATGACAGGATCGGGCTGATCGTGTTCGCCGGGACATCTTTCGTTCAGCTTCCGATCACTTCTGACTATGTGAGCGCCAAGATGTTCCTTAACTCCATCTCGACGGAGTCCATCCCTGTCCAGGGAACCGCCCTCGGAGATGCGATCAACACCGCCATCCGCGGGTTCAGCGCGCAGAGCGAGCACAGCAGGGCCATCATCGTGGTCACTGACGGAGAGAATCACGAGGATGATCCCGTCGCCGCCGCGAAACAGGCCGCCGATGCCGGCATAAAGGTCTATACGATCGGTGTCGGATCCGCTGACGGTCAGCCGATTCCGATGGACGGAGGGCTTCTCAAGGACAAGGACGGCAACATTGTCGTGACCCGTCTGGATGAGGAGACTCTAAAGCAGGTGGCTTCCGCCGGTGGCGGCGCGTACGTCCACGCCGGAAACGATGAGTTCGGGCTTACTCCGATCATCAACGACATCCGCAGAATGGAGGATGAGGAATATAATTCCGTGGTCTTCGAGGAATATGACGAGCAGTTTATGTATTTCTTGGGCATTGCGTTGGCTCTGTTCGTCCTTGAGATCTTAATCGGGGAAAGACGTTCCCGCAGACATTTGTTTGAAGAGAAAAAATGAAAAGGATTTTGAAATATTCCCTTGTGGCTCTTCTGTTGGCGCTTTCTTCTGTGGCCGCATTGGCTCAGACAGACCGTAAGGAGGTCCGCTCGGGAAACCGCCAGTTCAAGAAAGGCAATTGGCAGAACGCTGAGATAGAGTATCGTAAGGCTCAGGCGAAGGATTCCACATCGTTCGCCGCCTCCTACAATCTGGCCGGGGCGCTTTACCGCGAGGGTAATTTTGACGAGGCCGGGAAGTCGCTGGAGCGTCTGAAGGATGCCGCCCCGATGTCGGCGCATTCCGCTGACTATTACTATAATCTTGGGAACGTGGCGGTTCAGAAGAAGGATTGGAAAGCCGCTGTGGATGCCTACAAGCAGTCTTTGCTTCTGAACCCGGACGATCTGGACGCCAAGGAGAACTACGCCTACGCCAAGCAGATGCTCAAGGATGATGAGAACGGCGGTGGTGGTGGAAACGACCAACAGAACCAGGACAACAACCAGAATCAGGACAATCGGAATAACCAGAATAATCAGGGCGGCAATGATCAGAACCAGGACAACAAGAACGGGGATGATCAGAATCAGAATGATGACCGGGACCAGAATCAGAATGGCGACAAGCCTGATTCCCCTCAGGGTGAGGGACAGGGTGACGCTAAGATCTCTCCTCAGCAGGCTCAGCAGATGCTGAGGGCGGTTCAGGCCAAGGAGAAGGAAACACAGGACAAGGTAAATAAGGAAAAGGCGGCTCTTCTGAAGTCGCGTCAGAAAGAAAAGAATTGGTAATAGCGTGAATATGAAGAGGTTGTTTTTCGTTGCGGCTTTTTTGCTCATAGCCATTTTTCAGACTTCGGGCCAGAATTCCATCAGGGTTGAGGTTCCGGATGTCGTTGCTGTGAACGAGCAGTTCAATGTCACTTTCATCATTGAAGGTGAGAAAAGCCCCAAGGATTTCCAGTGGTCGGAGGGAAATGACTTTCAGCTTGTCTGGGGCCCACAGAAGGGATCCAGCTCCAGCATTCAGATAATCAATGGGAAGAGATCCTCCTCCCATCAGACCACCTTCACCTACATTCTTATGCCAAAGTCAACCGGAACATTCGAGCTGCCGGTGGCGACCGCCACGGTTTCCGGTGACAGGATAACGTCATCCAAGGTCTCGGTTCAGGTTGTGAGCGACGGCTCGTCCTCCTCACAGTCCTCCGGCGGCGGGTCGGGAAGCGGCTCCGGAAAGTCTTCGGACAGCGGACGCTCATCCTCATCCACGGGTGACATTCCGTCGGGAGATTTGTTTATGCGGCTTTCCCTCAGCCGTTCCGAGGTGGTCATCGGCGAGCCGATCACCGCTTCTCTGAAGGTTTACCAAAGAACCAACGTGGTTGGCTTCGAGAATGCCAAGTTCCCTACATTCAACGGTTTTTGGAGTCAGGAGACTTACGCTCCGACCAGCATTGAGTTCAAGCGAGAGAGCCTTGACGACAAGATCTACAACACAGTGCTTCTCAGATCCTACGTTCTGATTCCGCAGCAGGCGGGGACGATCACGATCGATCCGGCCGAGCTTGTCTGTCTGGTCAACATCAGGAACAACACGTCTTCGTCAGGGAGCATATTCGACAGATTCTTCGAGGATGAGTACCGCACCATCCGCAAGAGGGTGACCACTCCTGCCGTCAAGGTCAAGGTCAATCCTCTTCCTGCCGGGCAGCCGTCGTCCTTCGGCGGTGGAGTCGGTACTTTCGGAATCTCCGCCCGTCTCTCCGCCGACAGCCTCAAGACCCACGACGCGGCCTCTTTGGTCATCACGGTCTCGGGCCGCGGCAATGTGGCGCTTCTTGAGGAGCCGAAAGTCAATTTCCCTCCTGATTTCGAGGTCTATGACACCAAGACCACCGAGAACACGGACAAGAGCAGCGGCGGGATTTCAGGCAGCAAGTCTTTCGAGTACCCGTTCAT
>CAYZKZ010000084.1:0-12209 GCA_964479325.1 uncultured Muribaculaceae bacterium | reverse complement strand
ATGAAAAATTAAACTCATATATTTGTCGTTGTGTTATAGTGTGCCTACGAGTAGGCGCGTTTTGACACATTTATTACTATGAGTGACACCCCATATTCTTTGGGAAACGCTGTCGCAGGGTCTCAGAACAGACATATTCATTCCCCGTCGAACGCACCTGACGTACACTTTGCATACGGTTTTGGCTAAAAATCACTATATTTGAAGCCACCACGCGCAAAAGGGAAGAAAGTCGCGGCTTGAGACGATGGTCACACCTTAATAATATAAAGCAGAATGGTTGAGAAAGGAGCAAGATACCCTATCGGAATACAGACCTTCCGCGACATTGTCGAAGGAGGCTACATCTATGTGGACAAGACAGGCTATGTGGCGAATCTGGCCTACAACTACAGGTACGTATTCCTCAGCCGTCCGAGAAGATTCGGGAAATCTTTGCTTTCGTCCACATTCCACAGTTTCTTCGCAGGCGACAAGGAACTCTTTGACGGACTCAAGGCCGGAGAAATGAACAAAGAATGGAAGAGACATCCTGTCTTCCATTTCGATATGTCCACGGCGAAACACCTGAACGAGGAGGGACTTAGCCGGAACATCGGCTACAAGCTGGACGCCTACGAGGAAGAATATGGCAACGATGCCAGAATCGCCCGGGAGGACATCAACGCCCGGTTGGAAAGTCTGGTGAAAGCCGCTGTGGCAAAGACCGGCGAAAGAGCCGTCATAATCATTGATGAATATGACGCCCCGCTGCTCGACGTGATGAATGACAAGGAACGGCTTGTGCCGATGAGGCAGATTATGCGTAACTTCTACAGCCCGATCAAGAGCCTCGACCCGTACCTTCGATTCGTCTTCATCACGGGGATCAACAAGTTCGCCCAACTCAGCATATTCAGCGAGCTGAACAACCTTCAGAACATCTCGATGATGCCTGAGTATTCCGCCATCTGCGGAATTTCCCAGTCAGAGATGGAAAGGGATATGACGGAGCCGATCCAGGCTCTCGCAGACAGGCAGAATGTCACCTACAATGATGCTTTGGCACTCCTGAAAGAGAACTATGATGGCTATCATTTCTGTGACGAATCGGAGGACATCTACAATCCGTTCAGCCTTATCAAGTCGCTTAACGAGAAACGTTTCGGCAGTTATTGGTTCGAAAGCGGCACACCGACCTACTTGATTGAGCGACTGGAGAAGAATCCGATTGACGAAAGTGAACTTGAAAGAATGACCGAAGTCTCAAGAACGGACTTCGATGTTTCTCCTGAAATCTCCGAGAGCAGCCTGCCGATGCTCTACCAGACAGGCTACCTGACCATCAAAGGCTACGACTCAGAGGATGACTCCTACACATTAGGATACCCTAACCGAGAGGTCAAGATGGGTTTTCTCAAAGATTTGCTGGCAAGGTACAGGAGTTCGGACGGATTAAGTTCATCATTCATTCTCAAATTCAACAAAGCCCTGAAGGAGAAAGACATCGACTCCGCCCTTACGCTAATGCAAGCCTTTCTTGCAGGAATCCCGAATGATCTTGAAAACAAGACAGAAAAACATTATCAGACCATCATTTATCTGATTTTCACCCTGTTAGGCTACCACATTCAAAGCGAGGTCAAGTCCGCTGTCGGCCGTGCTGACGCTGTCTGCAGCACAGGGAACAGAATCTATGTCTTCGAGTTCAAGGTGGACAGCACTCCTGAAGAAGCTGTCAGGCAGATAGATGAAAAAGGCTATCTTATTCCTTACAAAGCCGAAAACGGGAAGGAGTTGGTCAAGGCGGGAGTGAACATCTCTACCAAAAAGCGCACTATTGATTCGTGGAGAGTGATTGTCGAATAGAGTTTACTTGTGGGATTCAATGAAAGCGTAAGGCGGTTGATTTGATTTTAAAGCTGAATGGCAGGGATAGAGTCGAAAAGAACCGAGAAACCGGGAATCGTTGTGTAGGGTAATTAAAAAATACAATAAAATGAGGAAAAACCATATTCTTGAATATATCCTGTCTTGCGTGGTGGCGGTGGCGGCAATGACGGCGCTGCCGGCGGAGATTGTCGCCGGGACATCGGAGTCAAGTCAAAGCGTGATAGAGATAAAGACGCTGACTTTCGAGGACAAAATCCACGATTTCGGCAAGATCACCGAGGCTGACGGGGCGCAAAGCTGCGTGTTCAAGTACAAGAACAACACGGACAAACCGCTCTTCATTCAGAAAGTGATTGTGTCCTGCGGATGCACGCAAGTGGAGTGGTCCGGGAAACCGGTCAGGCCTAAAGAGAGCGGCGAGATCAAGGTGGTGTTCTCCAACAGGATCGGGACGGGCTTGTTCGACAAACCAATCAGCGTGTACGTCTCCTCCTGCCCTTTAAAGACAACGCTTAGGGTAAAGGGAGAGGTTGTCAGTTCCAAAAAGGATTAGGAATATAACTGAGGTCCGGGCGCTTCGACAGGCTCAGCGACCGGTTGGTGAGCCTTCGGTCGCTGAGCCTGTCGAAGCGCCGAACCACCAGACCACGGTCGCTGAGCCCGTCGAAGCGCCGAACCGCAGTGACAAAAACAAAGGAAGCCATTTCCTCCGGCCTTCATCAGACCGGGTGAAATGGCTTCCTTCTCAAACCAGGGGACTATTCCTTCTCTATCATCACTTTCTCACAAACCACATCCCCTTCGCTTGTCACAACCGCCTTCTTGGCGGTGTCAAACTTCGCACCTGACGGAGACACGATGGCACATCCTTCTGCTAAAGAGAGACTTCCAATGTCCACAATCGAGCCTTCCGCACCCTCAGCGGACAGTTTGCCTTCGGCGTCGGTAAGCGCCACCACGGAGTTGTAGGCCTTGCCACCAACGATTCCCCATCGGCCTTTGACATTGACAAAGGCTTTCGCGATGCCGAACCGCGCGTCCCTGGCTGCCAAGGACACGCCGCAACCCTCGCTTTCCAGATTCAGGGTTCCTCCTCCGATTATGCTGACAGACCCGGACACTGACATCGCCTGCGCCTTTGAGGTCACGGAAGAAGTGCCGCTGAGATAGATTTTCAAGCCATCGACACGGGAGTCAATACCAATCGTGGACTCATCCGTAAGGCTGATCGTCACACTGTTCAAAGTCAGCAGATTGCTGGCGGCGCTGTAGCTGATCGAGCCTCCGCCTAACCAAGATCCGGTTATGCTGGCGGCGTTCTCGGCGGTCACCCTGACACCTCCGATCCAAAGGTCATAAGAAGTTTCCTTTCCGATCACCACCTTCGAGGTGACAATCTTACCATCCAGAACCACGCCCCTGTTCGCGGCGTCGAACTTGGCACCTTCCGGGACAGAGATGACAAGGGCATCAATGTCAAGGGTGTCAAAATTCACCACAGATCCGGAGCCTCCCGTCGCCGTCACCTCGGTCTCTTCACCTGTGACAGTCAGATAGGTCAAACCATCAGCCACACCTGAGATTCCATAAACGCCGGACGCATTCACCTTGCCGCCGCTGACCGTGAGTCTGGCGGCATTCTCAGTGATAGCGATTCCGCTTCCGGAAGCGCTGGTCAGAGTCAGGTCTCCCTCACCGATGAGGTTCAAAGAACCGGCGGACTCAATGGCTGACCCAGACGAATTGATGGAGCATTTTCCGTTCACCCGAATCTTGAGATTCTCGATGGAGGACACGATTCCTGCCACCGAAGAGACAATCTCCGCATTAGCCAGAACAAGGGTGTTGGAAGCGACATCATAGGAGACGCTGCCACCCTTCAGCCACGATCCTGTGACACTGGCGGCATTGTCAGCGGAAACCTTCTCGCCACCAATGGAAAGATCATACACACTCTTGATCTCCACAAGCGACTTCACGACCTCTCCATCCACAACGACAGAACCATAATAAGCGTCAAAGACAGCATTCCCGGGCACCGTGATCTTACATCCGTCCAGCCCCAGACCTTCAATCTCGGCAATAGAGCCGGAAGTGCCTTCCACTGCAAGATATGTCTTCGTTCCTTCGACCTTCAGGTAGCCATCACCTCCCTGAGGACTGGTGATTCCCCATTTGCCTTTCACTCTGACATCAGCATCCGAGATTGTGACCGATGATGACGGCTGCAACATTATCCCGATCGTCCCCACCAGATTAAGAGTCCCACTGCCGGTTATCCTTATGTCAGCAAGAGCGTTGATGGCAGACGATGAGGATTTGATCGAGCAGGTTCCGATGACATTGACTGTCAAGCCGCTCACCTCTGATTTGATGCCGACGTTGTCAAGCGAGGTCTCGATCTCCGCCCCTTGAAGCGTAAGGACTTTCGACTCAAAGTCATACGAGACCTTTCCCTTCTTCAGCCAAGCGCCTCCGACACTGGACGCATTGTTGGAGTCAACCAAGTTACCTCCCACCCAGACGTATTTCTCTTCCGGTTTCGGTTCATTCACGGCAATAGGAACATTATAGACCGTGCCATCTGACATCGTGAGTATCAAGGTCTTTCCGTCCTCAGAGAGTTTAACGCCGGAGAACAAGCCGGAGCCACCGGAACTACCGGCATCGCCCTTGTCCCCCTTATCTCCTTTATCACCCTTGTCGCCTTTATCACCTTTGTCTCCCACATCGCCTTTCTCGCCCTTCTCTCCTTGCGGCCCTGTCGCTTTGGTTCCCGTGGTAGTCCAAGTCTTGCCGCCGTCCGCGGAGACCTCCCATTCATTCGTGGAGGAATTGATGCGAAGCATCGGAGCCCCGCTCGCGCTGCCAGAATCACCCTTGTCGCCTTTGTCACCCTTGTCACCCTTCTCGCCGTTTTCTCCTTTCGCCCCATCCTTCCCGTTGGCACGGACTTTCTGTCCTCCGGACAAAAGCCACTCGCCATTCAGCGTCCAATAGTAGCATCCGTCAGAATCCAGCCTGATCGAGATGTCCGGAGTCATTCCGTCAAGTCCATTCCGGCCATCTTTGCCATTGGTGATTGTTATCGGTTCCTGTTTGTTGAAATAAATTGTGTAACCATTCTCAATCGGCACGACAGACTTGATATTGTCTCCTCCTTCCAGAGCATTGACCAAAGAGGCCAGACTCTGGAGCTGTTTACCGAAATTTTCGGTCAGATCCTCCAGTTTCTTGAGGCGTTGCTCGTGTTCCTCGTATAGTTTTCCGAGATTGTTGATCTCATCCTGATAGTCCGAGCACGACATCAGCGATGACAGTGCGAGAAGCGCCGCGGCGGCAAGCATAGCGCACACCTTGAAATATTTCTTCATCGTATTCATTGTAGATTAATAGTATCCATATATAATTTAACATTTCTTATGAGACGAGCCTGAAAAATCAGCATATTCTCCATCAGTTGGACTTGAACGAAGGCCCAGAATTTCCGCCTTTCATCTTCCAAGGGCGAATTTCAATCCGACAAGACAATTAAACTGCCAGTCGAAGCCGTCATCCTTACCAACCTTTGAATTGAAGTCATCCGGGAATATTCCAGCGTCCGCCTCCAGGCAAATGGACAGACTGCGGGCAAGACGCAGGTCAAGCTCAAGGCCTCCCCTCCCCGCCCAGAAAAACTTAGTCCCTGTCCATAATTTTTCCAAACCTTGGAAATCCGGATTGTTCCTGCGGGCACGGTTGGCATCCAAGTTCCTGAAGCCGACCGCTGCCCCACCTCCGGCAAAGAGATTCAGGCTGACAAGGCGACCCTCACGCCAGCCGGCGAGCACAGACGTGACATCCAAGACAATCTCCGCACTGGACCGCGCAAAGTTCCAGGAGTAGTCGAAACGAGGATAGTTGTACCGGTTCCTGGCCTGCCAACCACTGAAAGCGACCCTTGCGCCAAACAAGCGGCTGAAGCGGCATCCGGCCGAGGCTTGAGCCGCGGGTGAAAGAAGGCGTACAAAGTCAGCCTCTCCCAACGAATATGCCGCTCCACCAAGAACCTGGACAAACCACTCCGGGCGGAAATCTCTTGAATGAATATCCTGCCGGTCTTCAGGATGCGCGGCAGCTGTCGAGGTGGATATTCCGGACACACCGAGGATCACAAACAAACAAATCAAAACTATCTTTCTCATCATCAGCACTTCAGTGTATTATTAATATGATGGTCAAGTTCATTGAAGAAAAAATCCCCGGCTCGTTTTCGCAAACCGGGGAAATCGATAGATTAATCAATTATGAACTAATTGCCTTCAGTCCTGTTAACAGTACCTTCAACCCAAACAACAAGGTCTTTCTGGCTTCACTTGTGGTGGGTTCTGACAGGGATCTGAGCCTTGAAGCTGACACCGGTGGCGGTATTGTTCTTATACCTCAGGAAATCGTAGCTATAAGCATCATTCTTAGGCTTGGATGTATGGCCGGCAGGGACAACGTGACCATTGTCAATACGGGTCATTGTTCCGTCAAGAACCTGGAACTCAACGCCATTGCTGTACTCCTTCAGAGACTTGAACTCACCGGAAAGGTCAGTCTTGATTTCTTCTGGATTAACAGTGATGAGATCCACATTGTAGTACTTGTAGAGGTCAGTCGTCCTATGAGTTCTGAAGACATAGTCACTTGCGGTACCAATAGATCTCCAATCATAGAACTCGACAAGGTCGAAGAGGGAAATCGTTGTTCCGTTATCAACAGCGTCAGTGAATACAGCAGGACCCTTAGGCTCAACATAAACCGGCTTCAGGAGCTCAACATTGAAGGTGTTGTCCTTCAGCGGCATATAAGCACCGCACTCCTTGTTGAAGACAGCCACGCCGAGGTTGACATCAAATGTCGCCTTGAAGAACTTGGCAACTGATTCAGCATCATTGATAGACAAAGACTTCTTGCCCTCAGGGAGGTTGATCAGATCCTTCGCGGCCTCAGAGTTGCTTGGGATCACGAGCCTTGCTTCGTAATCACGTGAGGCTTCCTCGCCGAACTCAGTACCCTTAGCCAAGTACTCAATCTTCGCGATCACCTCGTTGCCAGCCTTCAGGACAGTGTTCTTGTACTCATACTTGACATTGTCAGTGTAGAGAGAAACGGCTGCCGCAGGCTTGGTGATGTCAACAGTGTTGGCGACAGAAAGCTTATATGTCTTACCGCTCGCGCCCTTGACGCTCTTACCATTGTTGGCAAGGGTGAAGTAATAGACATAGCGAAGCTCACTCTGTTTGAATGTAGGGAAGTTAGCCGGAACATTCCAAGCCATTGATGGAGTGAATGCATCAGGCTGTATTGAGATAGTAGGAGCGTTGTCATTTACACCGAATACGAAATCAGATGACCAGTCATTGCCAAATGAATGTCCGATGGTGGTCTTTGCGAAGCGCTCGTCAAGGTAAACATTGAAGTCGCAGTTCGCCTCCTTGATGTCAACCTCGTTGCCTGGAGCCTCGACATTACCGTGGATGTTTCTAAGCTGATCCTTCGCAAGAACATCGTTGGCAGGGTTGAAGCTGTTGTCAGCGTACCAGTACTTAGGAATCTTGTTGGCCATCACAGCCTTAGGATAAGCGAAGGTAACCTTTACAGGGAGATATACAGGCTCACGGTTGAAGTTGGTGTTGCCCAGACCCTTTCTCGGGATGAACTTGATGTATCTGAGTTCCTCAACGACAGGGTAAGTCTTATCGGTAACACAGTTCACGAAGTCAGCGCGGGTCAGGTCAATTCTGATTACGTTTGTAGTCTCGTGATCAGGATCCTTGAGCTCATAGATCTTACCTACAGGCTTGTTGGTGAGCTTGAAGGTCGGCTGGCCATAGATGTCCGTCTTTCCGGTCGGCTCCCACTGAGCGAACTCGCTCTCAGGGCTATTAGGATCGTCAGAATCAGCAGGGAGTTTCACAGCCTCATAGAGCAGGTTGAATGTCTCCTTGCCCATATCAACACCCTCGTCAAGAACCTTCTGCTCGATGGCGTGCCAGGTAGCGGTCTGGAACTGATCGGTGCACTTGTAGTAGAAGTAACCAAGATCGAATGTCTTTGTGATGATAGGTCTCTCAGGCTCAACGATGATGAACTTGATGTAACCTTCCTCGACGATCTTGTTGTTGACAGTGTCCTTAAGTTCAACTCGGATGAGCGGGGTCCTGCCGACGATAGACTTCGGAGCGTTCTTACCCACCTTGCTTGGATCCGGCTCGCAAGCCACAGGATTGGTGTCACTGTTGGACTTGACGCCACAGGCAACGATGTAAGTACCATCAGCCCTCTTGTCGAGAATGCTATGGTTCTGGGTCTGCTCGGTGCCATTCTCACCTACAGCGAACGGAACCTGAACAAAATTGAACTTCATTCCAAGCTCCTTAAGCTGAGCCTCGGTGCGGGTCTTGATGTTGTTATCGTTCCAAGAGCGGCAAGAGTTGTAGATAACGTCAGCGTCAACAAGCTTGTTAAGGTTGAGACCGGTCTCGCTGTCGTACGCAAGCTCAAGAGTCGCTACCATCTGCGCGGCGTCGTGTACACTATGATAAAGATGCATACCACCCTCTACAGGAGTCTTGTGAGCATCAGTGCCTTCACCAAGAAGCCTACCCTTTTCGTTGATCTTCTGAACGAACTTGCCGTTCACATAAGACCAAGAGGTGTAATTGTGCTCTGGGTCAACATAAGTGTACTGCTTTGCGAAGTCTGTGTATGAAAGGCTCTCGAACACCATCTGAGAAGCATAGACAGAAGCCCAGGTAGAGGTGATTGTCTCCTTGCCCTCTCCCAAAGGAGCTGTGACGGCGAGATCAGTGATCTTGCTCTTGTCAGCTTTGTGATTGTAGAAGGAGAACGCCTGATAAGGGTTGGCCTCTTCCTGAGTCTTTACCAACTGACCTTTCATTGTGATGCCGACGTGCATAATACCATCCTTCACGTCAAGGAATGTAGCCTTAGGGGCAGCCGCGGCAGGATTTGAAGCGTAGTTAGGAACGCTTGCGGCTCTTGTCTTCACGAAATCAGGATCCTGAGACACTGTCCCAAGGTTTTTCTGTGTGTATTCAGACACAATCGCATTTGAAGGGTCAAGGCTGTAAAGCTTGTCATAGGTAGGGTTAAGGTAGGCGACCCCACTATGGCTTGTCGTAGCACCTACTGTGTAGGTGTTCTCGACATCCTTCCAACCGTCAGCGGTGTGACGCATATGAGCGTGCTTTACATTTTCCGCCTTGCCGCCCACAGTCACAGGCTGGTAAGGAATATAGATGTACTCCATCGCGTTCTGGCCGTCGAGGACCATCTCAGGCGTAAATACCAGAGCCTTGAGATCGGCGTTAAGGTCAATCACAAGAGTACCCTCATATCCTTTTACGTTAGTCAGCTTAAGCTGGCCGTCAGTCCAGACAACGCCAATGCGGTCTTCCTCCTTTGGAGCCCACCTCAATGTGGTCACTTCCTTGGTCTCATTGCCACCGACAACGGTAACTTTTACCCAGAAACCGTTCTCAGCGCCCTCGGTGCCAGGATAGTAGTAGATGCCTGTGGCATCCTTGCCATCCTTACCGTCAACACCGTCTTTGCCATCCTTGCCGTCGGCACCATCTTTACCGTCCTTGCCGTCAACACCGTCTTTGCCATCTTTGCCGTCTTTGCCCTGAGCTTTGTACTCGGTCTTGACACCATCAATGTACCAGTAACCATCCGAACCGATTGTTACCACACTTCCCGGCTTGCCATCCTTGCCATCGGCACCGTTTTTACCATCCTTGCCATTGGTACCATTGGTGAGATCGAATGTGCTGCCATCGCTCAATGTCACTCTGATACCCGTTGCGGTGGACTCCACATTAGTGATCACAGATCCCTTCTGAATAAGGGCCTGCAATTCCTTAGACACCTTCTCGACCGCACTCACGCGATCGGTAAGGTCGTTGATGTCGCTTTCATAATCCTGACAGGATACGAAAGCACCTGCAGACAGAACCAATGAGGCTCCAAGCAGGAAAGAATTGATCAACTTTTTGTTCATAAATAAAAAGAATAAAAGAATAAAAACTTTATTGTTTATGGTCTTATCTAAAATTCTCGGGGCAATCAGCGCCCCAGTTTGCACTCATTGTTACTCCTAGTAATAAATATGTTTTATGACACCCACAAAGGGGTACGCCATAACACAACGACAAATATATGGGTTTAATTTTTCATAAACAAGATTTTTCGTCAATAAATCGCTAAAAAAGACTCAAAAAATAATTTGTCACTAGGAGTGACACCCCATATTCTTCGGGAAACGCTGTCACAGGGTCTCAGAACAGATATATGCATTGAGTCGGGAGGTTGCCTGACATACGGTTTGCATACCGGGCGGTTCGGTGCTTTGAGGCTTCTACAGGCTTTGCGCACGGAGGGATTGTCGCACGTATTTTACGGCGACAGGGATTGTGACAGGTCGCTTCGACTGGCTCAGCGACCGGAAGCGGATTAGAAATTGGTCAGAAGCCGGGCGTTGCGCATTCTGTCGAGACGGTCGGAACCGCCGAGGTAATGCTCGGTGACCACGAGGCTGGAATGGCCCAACGACTCGGAGATGAATGTGAGATCCACACCTTGGCGAAGGAGGACAGTGGCGAAACTGTGGCGGGCCGAATAGGTTGTGAACGGTGGAATTCCCAATTCGTCGGCTATCCTCTTCAAGGCATTGTTGCACATACTGATGACCTTCCGCACCGTGTTGGAGATGGAGAGCATATCGGTCGCACCTTCAGCATAGTCAAAAAGGAAAGTTTCAGGATTGCCGTCATAAGGATTTCCCCACCGGTGGAGTATGGCGAGCATCTCCGGAGTCAGGACGGCGCGGATGACTTTCGATCCTCCGTAGGCACGGGCGGTCTTTGAACGCAGGAAGCAAATCTCCCCGTCGATGATGTTCTTATATTTAAGGAACAGCATATCCCGGAAGTTGATGCCGTTGCACAAGTAGGAGAAAAGCCAAAGGTCGCGGTAGCGCTCGCGGGAGGCGCTTCCCTTGTAGGCGACAATTTTACGAATATGATCGTAGGAGAGTGCGAGGCTTCTTGATCCACCCTTAGGGATGATGTACTTGCCTCGGCCGAAAGGAAACATAGACTCCTTGACAAGACCGGCGGCGGCAGCGTCGTTCAGGACACAGCGGAGTGTCTTCATATAGATGCTGACGGTGGTGATGGCCTTGTTCTCCTTCTTGAGGAAATTCTCGAAGCCGTTGAACCAAGAGACCGACAACTTACTGAAAAGGATTTCCTTACCTGCGAATCTCTCAACACTTTTGAGGGTTGTGCGGCAACGATAGTAGGAGTTTATCCGTCCCTCAGCGTAGAATTTGGCCATCATTGTCTCAAGAGCGGCGTTCAGCGTCTTGTCAACGGGTTTACCCATTCTGGCCTCCAAAGCCTCGAAAGAGAATGTTCCCTTCTCAAGCAATGCTTCAACTTCCGAGCTTATCTGATTGAATTTCGTGATGATGTCGGAATGGCAATCAGGCATTCGTTTGGAGTAGGAGATTCTTTTCCACTCGGAAGCCGGAAGATCCACTCCAGTAGGGTAATATTTCTGCACCCTACAATGAACCACTTCGATTTTGACCGGGAACACACCAGATTTCTTGGCTCTGCGCCTGTCGAGGACAGCGATGACGGAGACTCCGTCCTTAGAGATTTTTAACATAGCATTAATTATTTATGGGTGAATAATTTGCATACAATTTATATACGCGGACGCACCTACAGCGGGTATCACGCTAAGAATGAATTGACAGGGGTGTATGCAAGGGAATGCGTATGTAAACGTGGGTACAAAAATCGGGCGGTGTGTGCAGAACCGACCTTTGGCACACCAAATCAGTCCGGATGACACATCCGTGTGCAAAACGGTCATTTCACACACCGAAACTCAATGGATGATGTCTCGGTGTGCAGAACGGTCATTCGCACAACTATAGGCTCTGGCTGATGACTCCGTGCGCAAAAACTAATCTTTTGCTCACGGAGGGGGTTGACGCACGGCGGACGAGACTTAGCGGCGGAGGGGCATCAGCTGGAGGGACCAACTGGGAGGGCGCTTCGGCAGGCTCAGCGACCGGTCGAAGAACAGGTCCGCGACGGAGGGCTGACGGGGCTGGCTGGTTGTGCGCTTCGGCGGGCTCAGCGACCATCCTTAACCGGTCGCTGAGCTTGCCGAAGCGCCGCCAGCGGGCGAAAAAAAAGGAGTCCCGATGTCGAATGACATCAGGACTCCCCGAAGTACGGCGGCGACCTACTCTCCCAACTGGTGTGTCA
>CAYZKZ010000083.1:0-12260 GCA_964479325.1 uncultured Muribaculaceae bacterium | reverse complement strand
AAGTAAAAACCATAAATCCAAGCATGAAAGATAGATAAGCTGAGAGTTTCATGGCTTAGTCACCTATTAATTACAGAATTTAACTTCATCTATTTCATAAGTAAAAACATTTTATGAGAGTAAATATACACACTCTTTGTGAAACTCCAAAAGTTTTGGAGATTTTTTGTGCTTCGGGAAAGTATTCATATCTTTGCATCCGCATCCTCGGGTAGGGTGCAGAACTATTTATCAATCATTAAAACAGATTCACAATGGCTGTTAAAATTCGTCTTCAGCGCCACGGTAAGAAGAATTTCGCATTCTTCCACATTGTTGTGGCTGACTCACGCGCTCCTCGCGACGGTCGTTTCATCGAGCAGCTCGGCTCTTACAACCCTAACACCAATCCTGCCACCATCATCCTTGATGGCGAGAAGGCTCTCAAATGGCTCAATGTCGGCGCACAGCCTACACTCGTAGCCCGCAGAATCCTCTCTTACGAGGGTGTTCTTCTGAGAAAGCACCTCAACGGCGGTATCGCTAAGGGCGCTCTCACACAGGAGCAGGCCGATCAGAAGTGGAACGCCTGGAAGGCAGAGAGAGACGCTAAGATCGAAGCCAAGAAGGCAGGCCTCGTAAAGGACGCCGCCGACAAGGCCAAGGTCGCTCTCGAGGCTGAGAAGAAGGTTAACGCGGAAAGGGCTGAGGCTCTCGCCAAGAAGGCAGAGGAACTCGCCGAGGCTCAGCGCAAGGCTGCCGAAGAGGCTGCCGCCGCAAAAGCCGCAGAAGAAGCCGCCGCTGCCGCGGAGGCCGCTCCTGAAGCTCCAGCTGAGGCCTAGTCCGATGTCCAGGGCAAAATCAGAACTTCTGCGCATTGCCCGGGTACTGAAGTCCAACGGTACCGACGGCGGTGTCCTCATTGGATTCCGCGAGATAAGTCCCGAGGACTTGAACCAAAAGGAACCGGTGTTCATCACATTCGATGGACTGCCGGTTCCGTTTTTTATTGAATCTTTCACCCGGAAGGGTACAAACAGAGCCTTGGCAAGACTTACAGGCGTAAGAAATCTTGAAGACGCCGAGGAGATCGTAGGGAAAGACATCCTTGCGAAAGCCGAGGCGATAGACCGCGGAGACGAGGACGAGGACGGACTGACAGTTGACGACCTGATCGGCTGGACACTTCTTGACGGAGACAAGAAGGCAGTCGGAGAAATCACTGACTACGAGGACATTCCGGGCAATACTTGCCTCTACGTAGAAACGAAAGACGGACAGGTGATGATTCCTCTTCACGAAGATCTCATCCTGTCCGTAGATGAAGATTCAAAGACCATCTCGGTCAATGTGCCTGACGGTCTGATCTAAAACTTACTTACGCACCGACGGCCGTTCTTCTCTCATAGTCAGCCTTCACGTCAAGATAGAAGGATGCCTGGGCGGTCTGGACGTAAGGGAGAAGCCAAAGATAACCAATTCCCAAGGTCAGGATACAGAGGATGAACCAACCGGCAAAACTCAGATACAGATAGAAAAGATCGAACTTGTGGCCGTACATCATCTCCTTGCTCAGATTGATGGCCTCGTTGGCGGAAAGATCCGGTCTATCCACAAGAATATAATTGGTCATAGCGTAGGACAGGCTCTTGATTATTCCCGGAATAACGAGCAGAAGAGACCACAGGACCACAAAAATCTTGCAGAGGACAACTCCCCAGAGATTATGCCAATAGTTGCCAAAACCGACTTTGAATGTGTTGGTGACCGTGCGGTCATCACCATCGACAAGAATAATCTTGAAGCAATTGACAAGTCCCACGAGAAGCGGACAGAAAACCAAAATCTCAGCGATGTTGATACACAGACTCCAAACCGATCCTTGCGACGCAAGAGCAAGATTTGTCGGATCAGACAGCAGCATCACCTCATTAAACGCGGTTGGGACAGCGAACAGTATCGCCAGACCCAAATAGGCAAGGACAGCCAAAACGGCCTGGGGCCAGGTACTCTTCAGAGCGGCTAAGGCCTCGTTTTTATACTCACGATTCTCTTTCATACGATAAAATCATAAAAGGCTGATTAAAAGTTCTTAAGATGAGGTGCGAAGACTCCTCACGGGGTTTGCGGAAATCTGTCCGCAGGAGAAACTAAAATGTTGGTGGCCAAATAGTCTTTGGCCACCAACACTCAAAGTCATTAGTATTCAACTGAAACAGAGGCGATGAAAACATCAAGGCAGAAGTTCTGCGGCAGGTTGCCGCTTCCGGAAGTCACCGAGAACTTGACAGCGTCAACATCGAACGCTACCCCGCTCTTGAACTCCCAAGCCGTCCAGTCCTTAACGATCTTCTTCTCGGCTCCACCGTAGTCAACAAGGTAGAATTCCTCCGAGCCGACTTCAGAACCATTCTTGAAAAGCGTCGCAGTCACCTTGAGAAAGTCCCCGTCAGCGATGCCTCCTTCGGCGGCAAGTTTCTCGACGTACTTGGTGTTGTTGATGTAGAAGCCCGACAGATAGCAGGTTGACTTAGAGAAATAATCACCGTACTTGAACACGATGTCGTACTGCTGGGTAGATGGAGAGTACACAGCGTAAGCCTTGTTGGCCGCTCCGCTCTTTGTGTCCGTGAAGCCAGCGTTGACACCTGACGAAGCCCAAACCTGAAGATTATCGGCCTCGGAGAGACTGCCTTTCTTCAGCGAGACTTTCCAGCCACCGTTGAAGCCGGTGTTCATATCCTCGCAGGAAGTACACAAAGCCGAATAATTGTCAAGCATAATGTACTTGTTATAGTAAAGGCTGTCAACAACCTTGAATGTCTCGGACTGTTCCGTGACATAGCCGAAGGTGCCGGCCAAGGTATAACTCATTGTCGAAGGCTTGCTGTCACAGGAGAAAGCGGCAACGCAGACCGCCGCAAGCACAAGAAGTTTGATTGAGTTTTTCATAAAAGAAATTTGATTTAAACGTTAATTCGTCAAATTTACAACATAATTTCAACAGTACCAACAAAATCAGACGGTCCTGTCAGCCAAATGTCGCTTGCGGTGAAACGGGAGTCGTTTATTCCATAGAAGAAATCAACGGTGAGGGACGCGATAGCCGCGCGTACGACGACGGACACCCTGCCGTCGGGACGGAGGCCACCGATAAAGCCTTGTGAAAATGCAGCCAGAGCCGCCGCCACGATTCCTGTGCCGCAGGCCAGTGTCTCGTCCTCGACACCTTTCTCGAATGTACGGATGTTCAGAATCCTGACTCCGTCAACGGATGTAGGCTCGACGAAATTGACATTGGCCCCGGCTGGAGCAAAACGCCGGTCGCGCCTAAGGACAGAGCCTTCGGTGCGGACAGGATATTCATTAAGTCCTTTGACAAATTTGACGATGTGTCTGGCCCCGGTGTCGAAAAAGCTGATTCCGTCTTTCATAAAGTACTCGTATTCGGTTACATCCTTCATTTTCAGGCGGACGATTCTTTCGGGTTGGACAGGCTGCCTGAGAGAGTCAAGAGGATGAGAGGATGTCGCTTCGACAGGCTCAGCGACCGGGGAGGCGGAGCTGACGGCTGAAGAGATAGGCTCAGCGGCCGGGGAGGCGGGTTCAGCGGCTGGGGAGGCGGGGAGAATCTCGGCTAGATGGAGTCCGTCAGGGGCTTCGAAAGAGAAGCGTTCGCCGGGCGTGACGAGGCCGAGATCCGCGGCGAAAGACACTATGCAGCGCCCTCCGTTGCCGCACATCATCCCCGTGCTGCCGTCCGGATTGTAGTAAACCATACGGAAAACGCCGGAATCACTGTTCTCAAGAAGCATCACTCCGTCAGCGCCGAATCCGGTGTGCCGGTCACACAGGCGGCGTATCTGGTCAGCGGACAAAGTGTAACGGCCGGAGCGGTTGTCGGCTATGAAGAAATCATTGCCGGCTCCGTGATATTTATAGAATTTGTACATCATTATTGTCTTTATTATCAGGGTCGGCGCTTCGACAGGCTCAGCGACCGCTATGATTTGTAATGTCGCTTTGACAGGCGCTTCGACAGGCTCAGCGACCTAAACAAACTACCTCAGCAAGGTTTCCAGTTCTACGGAAGCGTCGGTCTTGCCGTCACGGTACTTGACGATGACAGGAGTGTAGAGATGAACCCCGGCATCCTTTCCGAACCCGGAAGCGATAGGGCGGCTGCCGGAAACCACGACAGCCCCTGGCGGCACCACCGTCGGGCCGGACTCGCTCTTAGGGACGAAGCCGCCGGTCGTGGCGTCATAGAGAGCGGTACCCTTGGTCAGAATAACGCCAGAGGCAAGCACAGCCCCCTCACCGACCATCGTGCCCTCATAGATTCCGCAGTTGCCGCCGATGAAGGCGTTGTCCTCGACGATGACAGGCAAAGCTCCCGCCGGTTCAAGGACACCACCGATCTGCGCGGCGGCGGAGATGTGCACGTTCTTGCCCACCTGGGCGCAAGACCCGACAAGGGCGTGCGAGTCAATCATCGTTCCCTCATCGACATAAGCGCCGATGTTGACATAAGACGGCGGCATCATTATGACAGACGGAGCAAGATAGGAACCGCGGCGCACGCTGCTCCCGCCGGGAACGATACGGACACGGTCCTCCAAAGAGAACCTTCGGAGCGGAAGGGTGTCCTTGTCGAAGAATGAATATCCTCCCTCACTCATATCCATCAGCTTTCCGATGCGGAATCCCTCTAAAATCACCTCCTTGACCCAGGAGTTGACAGTCCAGCGGCCGTCAACCTTCTCGGCCACCCTGACCTCTCCGGTCTCAAGACAATGACAGAGCGTCTGGAAATCCATCATATTCCAAGGCCCTCCATAGCCTCACGCATAGCGTCGAAAGTTGCGGGAACGGCCTTTGTGAGCGGCAGTCGCATCTCGGCCGAGCAGAGTCCAAGCTCGTTCAGACCGGCCTTGACAGGGATCGGATTGCTCTCAACGAAGCAGCTACAGAACAAAGGCTCAAGGCGGTTGTTGATCTCCTTAGCCATTGTCAAGTCCTTGTCAGCCAATGCCTCCACAAGCCTCACCATCAATTCGGGAGCGATGTTGGAAGCCACGCTGATCACTCCGTCGCCACCGGCCTCCATAATCTGGAAAGTCTGGTCATCGTTGCCGCTTAGGACGCTGAAACCCTCAGGCTTCCCGGAAAGTATGCGCCCGACCTGATCCAGATTGCCAGAAGCCTCCTTGACCGCGATGACGTTAGGAATCCCGGCCAGACGAAGCGTTGTCTCCGCGGACATATTCACACCCGTCCTGCCAGGCACGTTGTAGGCGACGATGCTTTTGTCAGTGGCAGCCGCGACCGTCCTGAAATATTCATAGATTCCCTCCTGCGTCGGTTTGTTGTAAAAAGGCACAACGATGAGGAACGCGTCCGGGCCGTAAGGCTCAAGCAGACGGATGTTGCGGATCGTGGCCGCCGGGGAGTTGGTCCCAGCCCCCGTGATAACAGGCCTGTCGGGGCAAATCTCCCTTGTCAGCCGAAGAATCTCACACTTCTCGTCATCATCCAGGCAGGGTGTCTCGGCAGTAGTTCCGAGAGGGACAAGAAAATGCACCCCGGCCTCCACCTGCCTGCGAACCATTGCCTTATAGGCCTCAAATTCAACCTTTCCATCCTTGAACGGGGTCACGAGCGCCGTTCCACAACCTTGCAGTCTCATACTTAATCCTCCTTGAAAAACAATTCCTTGAACTCACACACTCCGCTCAGGCCTTCGGTCATCAGAGCGGCGACCACGGCACCCTCGGCGAAACCTTTGCGGGAGAACGCCTCGTGTTCGATCGTGATACGGTCGTTCTCTCCCTCGAAGCCGACGGTATGGATTCCGGCAAGCTCTCCGACGCGGATGGAAGCGACATCAGGGTTCACGCCCATATTCTCCCCCACCACCGCGGCCAGCGACTTCGCAGTCCCGCTCGGAGCGTCCAACTTGTGGATGTGATGCTTCTCGACGATGTACGGGGAATATCCTCCCGCCTTGCCCAAATACTTGGCTATCAAGCCCACAGCGGCGGAAAGCACATTCACGCCGACCGAGTAGTTTGATGAATATATCATCGGAGTCCCCTGCTCTCTGAAGCAGGCCAGCACCTCGTCCTTGATGTCGTCCCAACCGGTCGTGCCGACCACTGCGGCCTTGAAATTACCGGCTATGAACCTGTAGTTGTTCCGGAACGCCTCCGGTGTGGAGAAGTCGATGCAGACGCACTCTCCCGCAAGTGACTTGTCAAACGACGAGATGTCGTCGCTGACCCCGGCGCACTCGATTCCACGGGCGCTCAGAACCTGCTCCACATTATGTCCCATACGGCCGTAGCCGCTTATCACCACTTTCATAATTAATCTAATTGAATATATAGTCGTGTAGTTTCCCGATCGTGAGGGTAAGTTTCTCACGGTCAATGACAAAACTTTCGCTGAGCTGACTGGCTCCCACATCGGCGAGATACACCTTGCCTGAGAAGCCGAGGATCTTGTCACCGATGCCGGAGAATCCTGTCACATTCCTGCCGACGACAGAGATGAAGGCCTTGTCCCTGAAGACAGTCACATCGGCCCATTTCCCGATCTCGTCCAACGCCTCCCTCAATCCGGCCGAATCCTCCGGCACGACAAGGCTGACCTCAGACTCCGACGACTTGGCCAGAACGACAGGCACTCTTCTTGGGAACAATGACGAAAAGACCTTGCCGGTCATTCCTGTGACACCCTCGATCTTTGAAGAGATGATCCTGACGAACAGAATCTCGCTCCTGACAGCTATGGATTTCGGGCCGTCAGGCGTCTCCTCCCCTCTCCGCACAAGCGAGCCGTCACAATCCGGATTGGTCGAGTTGAGAACCTGAATCGGTATATTCCTTTTCCTCGCAGGCTCGATGGTGAGAGGATGAAGCACCCTCGCTCCCATAGCGGCCATCTCGGCGGCCTCCTCGTAGGAAAGAGCGTCAATTTTCCTCGTGTCCGGGACAATCCTCGGATCAGCGGTCCGGATTCCATCCACATCAGTCCAGATCTCGACCCTGTCCGCTCCGAGAGCCATTCCGAAAATCGCGGCGGAATAGTCGGAACCCTCGAAACCGAGTACGGAAGGAGCGCCGGATTCCGTGGAGGCTATGAAGCCTTGTGTCAGGACAATATCCACACCTTTAGATTCCGCTCCGACAATCCTGCGGACATTCGCCTCGGTCACATCAAGATCAGGACGGGCGTTCAGGTAGTTGTCGTCGGTGATCACCATCCTTCGAGCGTCAACCCACTGGCAGGATATTCCCTGGGCGTTGAAGGCGTAGCCTATAATGGTGGAGGAAAGCAGTTCGCCGGTGGAGATGATCCTCGCGCGGCTTCTCGGGGAAAGCTCGCCGATCAGGCAAACTCCGCCCACGAAAGTCTCAAGTCCATTGATAAGACTCTCAACAGCCTCGACGGCGTTCTCAAGCAGATTAGGCTTGTCCGCAAGAAGCACCTTTGCAAGTGCGAAATGTCTTTCACGGAGCTGGGCAAGCAGCCCTTTCACATTATCCTCGTGCTGAGCCTCAGCCTCTTCGGCGACAGAACACAGAACTCTTGTCACCTTGGACAACGCCGAGACAACCACAAGCGGTTTTTCACGCAGCCGGTCTCTCACAATCGAGATGACCCTTCCGATGGCTTCGGCGTCCTGGACGGACGTGCCGCCGAATTTCATAACAATCATAAAAATCTATTTGTTTAGTTCGTTTACAGTTCTGAATATCCTCACATACTGCCCGACCGCCTTCTCAAGCTGCGAAAGCAGGACATATTCATTGTCGGTGTGCGCGGTGAGGATTGAGCCCGGGCCGCAGATGGCCTTCATTCCGAAACCGGTCAGACGGGGGGCGTCGCTTCCGAAGGAGACGGCCTTTGTCTCTATTCCCTCGACCTCACTGAAATAGTGCAGAGGAGTGTCTCCGCCGTAGGCAGTGACAGAAGCGCCCCGCGGGGATATTCCTGAAAGGATGTCCTCGACTATGCCATCAGTCGCGAAGGTCGTGCGGAAGTAGAGCCGGAAGCGGACCTCCGGACTGAGGATGTTCTGGGGATTGTCGCTGACAAGTTTCCCGATGTTCCAGGTGGTCGGGCCAAGAACCGGATCGTCGGGGAATTTCGCCGTCTTCAAAGCGTTGAAGAATTTGACGAAACCCTCCACGGCACTCCGGCCTTGCTCAGGATAGCCTGAATGACAGGCCTTCCCGGGGATAACCACCTCGAATGACTTTGTTCCCTTGCTGGCGGTCACAAGGCAGTTGTCTGTAGGCTCACCCACAAGGACGAATTTCCCTCCAGGGCAGTCCCGGGAATAGGCCTTCGCGCCGAACGAGCCAGTCTCCTCTCCCGCAAGCAGGAGCAATCCGAAATCGCGGAAGCCCTCCTCGTGAAGCCTGCGGCAGGCGGAATACATCGCCGCGATCTGTCCTTTGGCGTCACAGCTTCCCCTCCCCTTTATCAAGGTGTCGTCAGCGCCGGCTGTCTTGCCGTCAGGCAGGACACTCCCCCGGCTGATTTTCATCGCCTGGGGCGGGATGTAAGGCGGAACCGTGTCCAGATGCGTGCAGAACACAAAGGACGGAGTCCCCGTGCCGGACCAGTCAAACAGCAGGTTCAGCGTGCCGTCGCCCACCTCATACCCGCGGACAAGGCATCCGCCGAACGGCAGACGCTCCCTAAGGAACTCAGCCAAAGGTCTTTCACTTCCCGATGTCGAAGGGAGGTCAAGAATATCAAGAAACCAATCCAGATTCATTCGCCGCACCGTTTTGTCAAAGATAGCAATTTCTCCGCGCTTGGTCAAGAAAAAAAGTCCGGTCAGGGAATCCCCCGGCCGGACTTTAATATCTATTGGAGAAAAGCTACAGTTCGCTCATCTCCTGCTCGTACTCGTCCTTGCGTCCCACGATGATGTCCTGGAACTCCTTCTGACCGGTTCCGGCCGGAATGAGGTGACCGCAGATGACATTCTCCTTGAGGCCTTCAAGATGATCGACACGGGCTCTGATCGCAGCCTCGCTGAGCACCTTCGTGGTTTCCTGGAAGGAAGCGGCGGAGATGAAGCTGTTCGTTCTGAGGGCCGCCCTGGTGATACCCTGAAGCACAAGCTTCGCGGTCGCAGGCAAAGCCTCGCGCACAGCCATCAGTTTCCTGCCCTGCCTCTCAAGCGAAGCGTTCTCGTTGCGCATATCACGGGCATCGATGATGTCACCCTGGATGTACTTCTGGGAGTCGCCGGAGTCAATGACAAAATATTTTCCGAATATATTGTCGTTGGCGTCCATAAAGTCCCACTTATCGACCAGTTCCTCCTGAAGGAACTCTGTGTCGCCAGGATTGGTGATCTGAACCTTGCGCATCATCTGACGCACGATGATCTCGAAATGCTTGTCGTTGATCTTCACACCTTGCAGACGATAGACCGCCTGAACCTCGTTGACGATGTAGTCCTGAGCCTTGACAGGTCCAAGGATGTTGAGGATGTCGGTAGGAGAGATTCCGCCGTCTGAAAGCCTTGTTCCGGCCTTGACGTAGTCGTTCTCCTGAACGAGGATCTGCTTGGTCAGCGGAACGAGATAGTGCTTCTCGACACCGGACTTGTTCTTGACGATGATCTCGCGGTTTCCTCTCTTGATCTTGCCCATCAGGACCTCACCGTTGATCTCGGCAAGGATAGCCGGAGCGGATGGAGTTCTGGCCTCGAAGAGTTCGGTGACTCTCGGGAGACCTCCCGTGATGTCGCTTGACTTACCGATGGCGCGAGGGATCTTGATGATCACGTCGCCGACATTGACCTTGTCGCCGTTGTTGGCGATGACGTGTGCGCCGACAGGAAGGTTGTACTGCCTGATCTGGTTGCCTTCGTCGTCAAGGATGAGGATTGACGGGTTCTTGGTCTTGTCCCTGGACTCGATGATGACCTTGTCCTTGTTGACAGCGAACTCGTCGGCTGCCTCCTCGCGGTAGTTGACACCTTCGAACATATTGTCGAACTGAACCTTACCGGAAGTCTCCACAATCGTGATGGCGTTGTAAGGATCCCACTCGCAGAGCAGGTCGCCCTTCTTGATCGCGTCTCCGTCCTTGAAGTACAGTTTCGAGCCGTAAGGCACATCGTAGTGTGAGTACGTGATGCCTGTGTTCTCGTCAATGATGCTGACCTCGGTCATACGGCTGACAACGATGTCCTGAACGTTTCCGTCCTCTCCGATCTTCTGGATTGTCCTGAGTTCCTCGAAGACGAGCTTACCGTCGTACTTGGACTCGATGGATGAGTCGGCCGCCGTGCTGGAAGCCGTACCACCGACGTGGAAGGTACGAAGAGTAAGCTGGGTACCAGGCTCACCGATTGACTGGGCGGCGATGACACCGACAACCTCACCCTTCTCAACCATCCTGCTGGTGGCGAGGTTACGTCCGTAGCACTTCGCGCAGACACCCTTGCGGGACTCGCACGTGAGCACGGAACGGATTTCCACCTGCTCGATAGGCAGATGGTCGATCAGGTTGGCGGTGGCCTCGCGGATCTCCTCTCCTGCCTTGATGATCAGCTCACCTGTAAGAGGGTTGAATATGTCGTGAACGGATGTACGTCCCAGGATTCTCTCACCGAGAGACTCGACGATCTCGTCCTTGTTCTTGATCGCGGTGGCGATAAGTCCTCTGAGCGTGCCGCAGTCCTCCTCCGTGATGATCACGTCGTGTGACACATCGACAAGACGACGGGTCAGGTAACCGGCGTCGGCTGTCTTGAGGGCGGTGTCAGCCAGACCCTTACGGGCACCGTGGGTGGAGATGAAGTACTCGAGCACCGTCATACCCTCCTTAAGGTTGGAGGTGATAGGGTTCTCGATAATCTCCGCTCCGGCGGCTCCGGACTTCTGAGGCTTGGCCATAAGGCCACGCATTCCGCACAGCTGCTTGATCTGCTGTGTTGATCCACGGGCTCCGGAATCAAGCATCATATAGACAGGGTTGAAGCCCTGCTGGTCAGCGGAGATCTGCTTCTCGACAATCTTCGTGAGGTTGGTGTCGATAGAAGACCAGAGGTCAATGACCTTGTTGTAACGCTCGTTGTTGGTGATGAAGCCCATCGCATAGTTGTTCTTGACTTCCTCCACCTGCTTGTAGCCCTGCTCGATGAGCGCTGACTTCTCCGGCGGGATGATGACATCACCAAGGTTGAAGGATATACCTGCCCTGAACGCCTGGTCGTAACCGAGGTTCTTGATGTCGTCAAGGAACTGCGCGGTTCTTGTCACGCCCGTGTTCTTGATGACCTCGGTGATGATCTTCCTCAGAGCCTTCTTTCCGAGAAGCTCGTTGACGTAAGGCACCTCATCAGGAACGAACTGGTTCACGATGATTCGGCCTGCGGAGGTCTTCTTGATCTCGTAGCCCTTTGAGAGATCCTGCTTGTCAACAGGAAGCCTTACTCCGATCTCGGCGTGCATATCAATCGCCTTCTCATTGTAGGCGACGATCACCTCTTCCGGACCATAGAAGGTCATTCCTGTACCCTTAGCCCCCGGCCTGATCTTCGTGATGTAGTAAAGACCAAGCACCATATCCTGAGAAGGCACGGTGATAGGAGCTCCGTTCGCCGGGTTAAGAATATTCTGAGAGCCGAGCATCAGAAGCTGCGCCTCCATCACCGCGGCGTTGCCGAGCGGAAGATGGACGGCCATCTGGTCACCATCGAAGTCGGCGTTGAAGGCCGTACAGGCGAGAGGGTGGAGCTGGATGGCCTTGCCCTCGATCATTCTCGGCTGGAAGGCCTGAATACCAAGCCTGTGCAGGGTAGGGGCGCGGTTCAGGAGAACCGGATGTCCCTTCATCACATTCTCAAGGATGTCCCAGATCACAGGATCCTTCCTATCGACAATCTTCTTGGCGGACTTGACCGTCTTGACGATTCCTCTTTCGATGAGCTTGCGGATGATGAACGGCTTGTAAAGCTCGGCGGCCATAAACTTAGGCAGACCGCACTCGTGCATATTCAGTTCCGGTCCGACGACGATGACGGAACGGGCTGAGTAATCGACACGCTTTCCGAGGAGGTTCTGGCGGAAACGTCCCTGCTTTCCCTTGAGGGAGTCGGAGAGTGACTTGAGCGCCCTGTTGGACTCGCTCTTCACTGCGCTTGACTTCTTCGAGTTGTCGAACAATGAGTCAACAGCCTCCTGAAGCATACGCTTCTCGTTTCTCAGGATGACCTCAGGAGACTTGATCTCAAAAAGTTTCTT
>CAYZKZ010000082.1:0-12272 GCA_964479325.1 uncultured Muribaculaceae bacterium | reverse complement strand
AGTACTCAAGATTCTCAATCTTGCAATAGGAGTTCGATTCTCCTACCCAGTACAAGGGTGCCGGAAACGGTGCCTAATGATTAAAAAGGAATCGATCGAAAGTTCGGTTCCTTTTTTTGATGAACGCAGCCGAAGCATAAGGTACAACATTACCGGCGGCGCTTCGACAAGCTCAGCGACCAACCAGCGCAAACAACGGTGAGCTTGCGGTCGCTGAGCCTGTCGAAGCGTCGAACCATGGTTGGTGAGCCTGTCGAACCACTATTCATTTGCCGAATCGGTGATATTCATTAAATTTGCAGACACTAAAGCAACAAAAGATGAAAGCTAAAAGAATCATTCTTCTGACCGCCGCAGCCTTATGCGCGGCTTCGATGGCAGCGGCGGCGAAGTCAGACCAAAGCAGCGTCAAGGCTTCAGACTCCAAAATCACCTATATCGGCAGAACCGAAGTCAGGGACGGGAATGTGTCATTCGACTGGACGGGAACGTACGCCAAAGTCAGATTTCAGGGCAAGTCATTGAGCGTCAAAGTGTCCGACACAAAAAAGAATTACTACAACGTCTGGCTTGACGGCTCGATGTCCGACACACCGGACAAGGTGGTGGCCATTCACGGAACTGATACCACGATCGTGATATTCAGCGCCGATGAGTTGAAGGCCCGGTTCGGCAAGGACAGAAAAGCGGCTGGCGCACCGCATCAGGTGACCCTCCAGAAGCGCACGGAAGGCGAGCAGGGCACAACAACTTTCAGCGAGTTCATCACGACCGGCGGCGGCTTCCTCCAGGCGGACGCTCCAAAGGAAAGGATCATTGAATATATAGGTGACTCCTACACCTGCGGCTATGGCACGGAGAGTTCCAACAAGGAAAGATTCAAACCGGAGACAGAGAACCAGAACCTTACCTACGCCTGCGCCGTGGCAAGGTACTTCAACGCCGACCAGATCGTCGTCGCCCACTCCGGGATGGGCATTGTCAGGAATTTCAACAGCAAGTTCACAGACTATTGTATGCCTGAGCGCTACACCCAGACCTTCGACGGCGACAAAGAGACGAAATGGGACGCAAAAGCCAGCGGACTCAAACCCGGAATCACGGTCATCTACTTGGGAACCAACGACTTCTCCAGAGGAATGCAGCCTGCCGAAAGACTGTTTGTCAAGAACTACATAAAACTGCTGAAAGAGATCAAGGAGAACTACGGCGAGAACCATCCGGTTCTGTGTATGGTTCCAAAGCACGACTACCTGATGCTTGAGTACGTCCGAAAGGTGCAGGACAGCTGCGGGCTGAAGAACATCCACATAATGTCGCTCACCCCTTCCGTCCACAACAATGTCGAGGATATGGGGGCGGACGGTCATCCGAACTACAGCGGCCACCTCAAGATCGCATATTCAGTGATTCCGTACGTCTCGACGATCACCGGATGGGAAATGACAGGAAACATCATAAAATAATCCGCTATGACAACGAAAGGCAAAATATTCACTTGGACCGGAGTCATCCTCGCATTGGCGCTGGCCGCCTTCATTTACATCAGATTCTACTTCGTTTTCGGTGACGGAGTAAAGGCAGGCGAGCTTAACCAATTCATCTACAAGGGCTACGTCTGGAAAACCTACGAAGGCAAACTGATCCAGTCAGGCTTCAAGGGCGGCAACAAATACACCGGCGGAGCGACGATCGAATCCTACATATTCGATTTCTCAGTCGAGGACGAGGAGGTCGCCAACGAGCTGATGAGATGCAGCGGCAAGACAGTCGAGCTGCACTATAAGGAGTATCTCGGAACGCTTCCTTGGCGCGGGATGCAGAAATATGTCGTTGACAGGATAGTGTCAAACTCAAACCAGACAGACCAGCAGCAATGAGAAATGTATTGATTATCGCGGCGCTCACGATCCCGATGACCCTCGGAGCGCAGACCGGAGTGGTCTCAAGACATCCGGCGAACCCTGACGGCGGAATGCTTACTATGGAGGAAGCTGTGCTCGGAAGGAATGTCCGCCCCGCCGGCGTCGCGGCATCGTGGAAAGACGACGGCTCATTGGTCACACTCAAAGACGGCAAATGGATGGAGGAGAACCTCTCCACCGGAAAGGTTTCCGAATATTCCGCCTCCCGCCTTCCTGATGGTTTTCCAAAGGAAGCCGAGAACATAACCAAAAGCGCCACCGGAGTATTCGCCTACACAATAGGCCAAAGTCTCTACATCTTCGACAAGGCTCAAGTGACCGTGGCAGAGAGCGAAAGCCCTGACATCATCTACGGACAGACCGTGAGCCGCGACGAGTTCGGCATCGAGAACGGAATCTTCTGGTCGCCTGACGGCACAAGATTAGCGTTCTACAGGAAGGACAACAGCAAGGTCACAGACTTCCCTCTTCTGGACATAACAACCCGCACCGGATCGCTCAGGAACATCAAGTACCCTATGAACGGAATGGACAGCGAGAATGTCCGCCTGGGAATCTACGACACCGCTGACGGCAAGACAGTCTGGTGCGATGTGAATGAATATGGCCGCGACCAGTACCTGACCAACATCAGCTGGTCACCCGACAGCAGAAACATCTTCATCCAAGTCCTCGACCGCTCGCAGAAGCGGATGAAACTGAATATGTACCGCGCGGCCGACGGTTCGTTCGCCCGCACGATCCTCACGGAGGACGACTCTCGTTATGTCGAGCCTCTCGACCCTCTGCGTTTCATCAAGGGGACTTATGCCTTCATCTACAGGACCAACAACCGCGACGGCTACCGCAACCTCTACCTGTGCGACACTCTCGGGACAGTGAGACGGCTCACCGCCGTTGACGCTGACGTGGAATATCTTGACAATGACGGCAGGTTCGTCTATTACACTTCCGCCGAGGTCTCGCCTGTCGAGAACCACCTGTTCAGGATCGAGGTCAAGATGCCAGGGGGATCGAGGAACAAATCCCACGACCGGTCCCTGAGCAAATCCCACGACCGGTCCCTGAGCCTGTCGAAGGGCCCGGCCGACGCAGTCGCCAAGGCCAGGTTCGGAAAGCCGGTCCGCCTCACATCCGAGGAAGGCTGGCACACGATCCGCCTCAACGAAGACTGTACCCTTTACATCGACGACTACAGCAGTTTCAACGTTCCGCGCGTCACGAACTTAATGACGGCTGACGGCCGCTTAGTCCGAAATCTCGTCACCGCCGAGGATCCGCTCAAGAACTACAAGACCGGAGAGGCTCTCCTCGGAACGGTAAAGAGCGCCGACGGACTCTACGACAACTGGTACAGGATGTTCCTTCCTGTGGATTTCGATGCCTCAAAGAAGTACCCTGTCATCCTCTACGTCTATGGAGGCCCTCATTCCCAGATGGTTCAAGACTCCTGGCTCGGACAAGTGCGGATGTGGGAGATGCTGATGGCGCAGAAAGGCTACATCGTCTATGTCCAGGACAACCGCGGGACCCAGAACAGGGGCGCTGAGTATGAGAAAGCCATCCACCGCCGCTGCGGCCAGAACGAGATGGCTGACCAGATGGTCGGAATCAATATGCTCAAATCCCTTCCGTTTGTGGATTCGGAGAGAATAGGAGTCCACGGCTGGAGCTATGGAGGTTTTATGACCATCTCGCTGATGACAACCTATCCCGAGACCTTCAAGGTCGGTGTCGCCGGAGGTCCCGTCATCGACTGGAAATGGTACGAGGTGATGTACGGGGAACGCTATATGGAGACAGAGGCCACCAATCCTGAGGGATTCGCCCAGACCAGCCTCATCGGCAAGGTTGACTCGCTTAAAGGCAAGCTTCTCATCTGTCAGGGAGCGATCGACAACACCGTCGTGTGGGAACACAGTCTCAGCTTTGTCCAGAAATGCGTCGAGAAGAACGTCCAACTGGACTACTTCCCTTACCCTCGTTCCGAACACAATGTCTTCGGGAAGTGGAGGATACATCTGATGGACAAAGTCACGAACTACTTCGACGACTATCTGAAATAGAGGTTCAAGAAAGGGTGGGCAAGACTTTGTCCACCCTTTCTTCATCTCACTTTCAGATTATGGACAAGTCACGGCATAGGAGCGCTCACTCCGTCCTTGATTGTCTGAAAGACATACCGGCCATCTCCAAGCTCACACGACGCCACATAAGGGTCTGACTCATCGTAGCGGAACCGCCCTTCCGTCTCGCCATAGTATGCGTCACGGTACTTGAAAAGGACGAACTTCATATCGAATCTGTCATACAGATTTCTGATCGTGAACGGTTTGAAGCTCAAGTCCTGAAGTTGTCCGCCACTGACATAGAGCCTGACCTCCACAGTGTTCCTGATCCTCACGCCACTCAGCATTCCTTCCACGACAAGAGTGGTCACACCGCACCCGTTGTCGCTTGGCTTGACATCATTAAGATAGTCATAGAAAGTGTCATAGCGTTTGAACCTGTAGGTGTCCGTCTGTTCGTCATAATAGGCCTTCTTCCTATAGACGTGACCGAACGTGGAGTAATCGAACGAGAAACTGAAAGAGGTCTGGCCGAGAATCAGCTCATAGTTCGTCTTGTTGACGGCAACTTTCTCCGAACCGTCATCCGACATCACAAGTTTGCCGTTGCCGCTGGTGAAGGCGAGGTCGCCGTCACCACCATTCAGGCCGGACACGTCGAGCGCCCCTATTAGGCAATATTCAGGATTGACAGCCTTGGTCGCGGAGACAGACTTTATACCATAATCAGGCATATAATCCAAATACCGTGAATAGCTTCCAGACACAGACACAGGAATATGATGCACTCCGACCACTGACGGTTCAGGTCCGTCTCCGAAAGTGACATTCACCGTTTTATCGCTGGCTACAGATCCGACAGGACGATTCCAGACACGCTCAGCCGAATTTGTCTTGAAACGTATGAAATGATCCCCTTGACAATAGTCATTAGGTTGCGATCTGTTAGAATCAAAGGTGTGCTTTCTGAAATTTCTCAGGTCGCCCAGACTTCTGTAGTAGAAATACCCTAAACCGTCCTTGTCGCTTCCTGGGTAATCCAATCCGCCCCAGGCGGATTCCTCAACCCCTTCAACTGTCCTGACAGCCCGATAATCGGCGGTAAGGACATTGTCGGACCAACTTGCTCCCGTCATCAGCACAGAGACCGCCACCTGATACGGAACCCCGCACGTCGAGGCGATTCGGTCAGGATCAGAAACGACTTTACCGCCGAAGGAGAAACTTTCCGGCTTTGTCCTCGCCGAAAGGTCGTTCATCGAAGGGCTGCCGTCACTCCAGACCGGCAAGTCCTCACGGTCAAGGTAGATGTAGCCCGAAGCATCGGATTTCAAATTGTAGGATTTTCCGGACTGGTCCTTGAAGCTGACCGTACAATCAGGAATCACAACCGGGCCTGGGCCGGTCACAATCAAGGCGCATCCTCCGGAATACGGGTTGACATATTCATAAGTCGTGTCCTTGACGGCTCCGTTCATTCTGACTTTAGCCAGCGCCCTGACCGGCGAGACATTGTACTTTGTCCAATCGGCCTCCTCCACATAGAGGGTGTCAACCGCCGCCAGTCTTTCGCCTGGTGTTCCGTCGCTGCCTCTGAGATATTCATAGAAATCGTCTATTCCGACGGCTGATTTCGGCCATTTCGGGTAAATGTCCACATCATAGACCCCATTGTCAGGATTGTCCAGTCCCTCATCACTCAGCACAAGTTCTTTCCAAAGCTCATAGGCGGACTTACCATCGACTCCGTCCGATCCGTCCTTTCCATCAGCGCCATCCTTTCCGTCCTTTCCGTCAGATCCGTCTTTTCCGTCCGCGCCGGCCGCTCCTTTGAGATATTCATAAAAATCAGCCACAGAGGTTTTTGACGGATCCCATTTTGTTCCGGGATTCTTAGGATCGTCCAAGCCGGAAGCGGATTTCACATCCGCCACCCAAAGTTCATAAGCGGACCTGCCGTCGGAGCCGTTCCGGCCATCATTGCCATCCTTTCCGTCTGTTCCATCTTTACCATCGGATCCATCCTTGCCGTCAACGCCGTCTTTTCCATCTTTCCCGGCAGCGCCATCCTTGCCGTCTTTTCCGTCAGCGCCGTCTTTTCCATCCGCACCCGAGACTCCTGTGTCACCCTTCGGGCCTTGAGCCTTGACACCTGTGTCCGTCTCTCCGACCCACCAATTGCCGTTCGACCCGACATAAGGCGTAGAACCGTCCCTGCCGTCAGCACCGTCTTTTCCGTCTCTTCCGTCAGATCCGTCTTTCCCGTCAGAACCCTTATCTCCCTTGTCACCTTTTTCTCCGGCCTTGCCGGTCAGGTACTGGAAGAACTTCTGGATTGAAAGGTCGGACAAGGTTATCTCGTTTCCGTTCGAATCGGTCACCTTGCCTCCGGACTCAATGGTCTCTCTGACATATTGCTTCCACAGCTCATAAGCACTCAGGCCATCAGATCCATCATTGCCGGAAACCCCGTCGTCGCCTTTATCACCTTTGTCGCCTTTGTCACCCTTGTCCCCTTTCGCTCCGGTGTCTCCTTTGTCACCTCTGGCCTTAACACCGGTGTCAGTGTCGCCAATCCACCAGTTGCCATCCTTGATGTAAGGGATAAGACCGTCAGCTCCGTCATCACCAGTCAGGAACCAATAGAAATCCGCCATAGATGTCTTAGACTTGTCCCATTGTTTTTCCGGGTTGTGAGGATCACTGACACCTGAGGCGACATATTCCTTCCACAGCTCGTAGGCGGACTTGCCGTTCACGCCATCCAAGCCATCCTTGCCGTCTTTTCCGTCCTTGCCATCAACTCCGTCCTTGCCGTCAACACCGTCCTTCCCCTTCAAATAAAGGAAGAAGTGAGTGATGTCAACCGTCCCGGTATAGTCAATTTTCTTCTCTTGCACCGCCTTGACCCACAGTTCATAAGCGGACAATCCATCCTTGCCTGGAAGTCCCTGAAGACCTTGCTCTCCCTTCGGGCCAACCGGCATAGTCACCTCAATAGAGTTGCAGGAGACCAACGCAGACACTCCAACGAGCGCCGCCACCAAAAATCTGAATCGATTTCTCATAAATGAATATTTTATTGTTGATTAAGATAATTCCACAGTGACTCCGAAGTCACCCTCTCGATGACCACCTTACGGTCTCCCATACGCTGCTCGTCCGTAGCCGATTCAGGGACAACCGCCACACGCTTACCGAAACCTCTGTAGCAAAGCCTCGCGGCAGGGATTCCCCTTGACAAAAGAGACTCATACACAGCCTTTGCCCTCGCCCTGGACAATACCTCGTTGTACTCGGTCGTTCCCTTGGAATCCGTGTATCCGGCAATAAGGAACCTCGTGTCAGGAAAGTGTGACAAAGTGTTCGCTATCTCGTCCAGAATGAACTGAGAGTCGGCCGTGATCGTGGCCTTGTCAAAATCAAAATTGACATTGTCCATCATCTCAGCCAAGGTCTTCTCCGAAGGCACTTCCTTTATCACCTCGCGGACAACCTCAACAGGAACCTCACGCACCACCTCCCGCTCGACAACCCTCTGCGGATAGAAGCCGGCATAGTCATCAAGATGAGCCGGGACATAGCGGTCGGCAGAGGCCTTGTGCTTATCCACGCCGCCGAGTCTCAGCACAATCCCTGCGGAAGCCTGGGCGAAATTGATTCCGTCAGTTCCGAACGAGTGGTTGTACTGTCCTTGCAGGCGGACTCCCACCCTGTTGCTCATCCATCCGATGACACCGATGCCGACGGACAAAGGAAAGAACGTGTCTGCGTCAAATGTATAGCCCTTGTTCCAGCCGTCCTCGGCCCGCCACAAAGCCTCTTTCGAGACATCTCCTTTGAACTGCCCGAAATACGATGTCGGGAAATTCTTGTCATAGACACTGATTCCCACCCTAAGGTACGGCTGGATCCACCCGCTTCTGACAAACGGCCGGAACTGAAGACCCGGACCGGCCATTAAAGAATATCCCTGTCTCATCGTTTCCGACTCGCAGTACCGGGCCAGACCAAGCGTTCCCTGCAAGTCAGCGTACAGCCAACGCCTCAGTTCCATCGCCGCATAGAGTTCGACACCTCCGTAAAGCATCTTCTCCTCAAGATTGAAGATGTAGTTCCCGCCCGCGGTCTGATGGAAGTCAGACACGGTGTTCCTCGTGATGTTCATAGCCGACCCGCCGAGTCCGAATTCCCAGGTCCTCGGTGCTGATTTTCGCTGGGAAAGCCCGGGGAAGGAGCACAGCAAAGCCAGCACGATGGTTGACACCATCCTGTAATGATTGTTTTTCATAAATATAATTGTTTGATTGAGTGTTATTTCAGGACATATTCCGTGACATTCTCTATTCCTGGAATGCCGAAATAGGCAGCTATCAAGTCCCCTTTAAGGAATATCTTACGTCCGATGAGTTCGGGATGATCAGCCAGATTGATCTCAGTGCGGATGTCGCCCTTAGGGAGTTTGACCGAGAGGCACGAACTCTTTGTCTTGACCGAAGAGCGTGCCGCTATCGCAAAGCAGGTCATAGAGTTGAACGGACCCGTGAACGAGATTCCCTCTTTTGCCGATGTCAGGTCTCCTCCGACGATGAAACCACTGACCCACACGCCTTTCTCCCCGATGTGTTCCTTTGCCTGACCGACACCGTAGGCCGTGGACATCGTTGTGCCTGGATCCGCGCCTTGTCCTGAGCCTATCTCATAGTCATAGCTGTTCCACACACGGCTTGTGTCAAGGGCGATCGTGATACCGCCTCCTTTGCCCGGTTCGGGCGGAACGACGGAAGGGCAGGACAACCCGAGAGTCAAGACCTCGCAGGACTCAAGGAAACGGGTAAGCAGCGTTTTCGTGGAGCTGCCGTCATTCAGGATGACCGAGACATTACCGGGCTTGAAGTAGCCGATACGTTTTTCCGTCTTGGTGTAGTTCAGGTCTCCGTCCGACGACGAGACCTTGACATAGCCGTCAGGATAGGTAGATTTAAAGTCCTCTCCAAGACGCAGACGAAGTCCGGAATTGAGCTGCGAGCAGCTCAGACGCACTGTTGTGGCCGTTCCGGATTGAACCACCACAACCTGCTCGTCTCCGAACTGAGGCGCCGAGAACTCCGGCTTCTCAAACTCCCGGGACACAGCCCGGACAGTGTAGTTGCCTGGATTGACAAGGATCGATTCGGGAGAGTCTCCGTACGTTCCTTCGTAAAGCACCTCACCGGCCGAGTTCCTCACGGTCAGGATAAACGCGTCCGTGTCCGGCAGATCAACAGCGGCTCTGGTGAACATCCTCTCCTTGAAATTCCAGCTCAACGTTCCTTGAGCGCTTTCAGAAGGGACTTTGTTGCAGGAAAGTGTCATAGTGGCAAAGACCGCTACGGCAGCCACTAAAGCCTCCAAAAGGATTCTGACAGGATTCTTCATAGTTGTTGTGAAATTAACGGTCCGCACCGTTGCGGGCCGTCGCAAAAGTATGGAGACTAAACGTAAATATTCAAAAGAAACAAAAATACTTTTCTGTAAGAAACTGATATTTACGTTTTTTAACAAGGAAAAATAAAATAAGCTTATTACCCCCGAAAAAACTCCTCGCCGTGAGCGCGGGACAGCCCTAAAACAAAAATTCACGGGGCAAGCGCATTCACTGCGTTCGCCCCGCTACTTAACCTAAACTTAAACTATGAAAAACTTCACGTCAAATATACAAATTCTTTTAAAGAAAACAACTATCTGAAACGATTTTTTGCGCTGTTTTGCCAATACTACCGCAAGAAAAGACAAAAATCGCCCAAAAACAAGTGAAAAAACGGACTTTCCCAGCCCGGAATCACTTCGATTCCGCTATGACAGACATAAGATTCCTAACCGCAAGCTGAGCCTTCCGGCTCGGACGCAGTCCTATAATCAGAATGAAAGCGGAGATCACGAAGCCTGCGATGATCGTGAATATTCCAGGAACGCCGTCAATTCCGATAAAGCCAAGGATGACGGAAAGCAGCGCGAGCGCGACAACAAGAGCCACCTTTGCGCCACGATTCTTGTTCCCTTCCTTGAAGGATGCGGCATAGCGTCTGACAGCCTCACCATCTTGGTTCACACCCGCGTCACCGGCATCCTCCAACTTACAGGAGACTGCCCGCCAGCGCCAAGGCGTTGACCAATCCATAAAAAGGTCACACTCCCCCGTCGTGTCAGGAATATCCTCGACGGAAATCTCGTTCGACCGCCTCACGCGGCCGTATCCGGACATCTCGGTCTTGATGCCGCCAAGCACCGTGCCGAAAGGCTTCGCACTCGTGAACAGCGTCATACCTGCGTCCATCATCTGTACTTTCTTGTCAATCATAACGCGAATATAGCAATCCTTGAAAATCTAATTCAAATTATAGCGACTTATTTTTCACGGCCACAAAAAAAGACTGACCCGAAAACCGGGCCAGTCAATCCTTAAAACCTCATTTTGCTATGAGAAGTTATCGTAGAGAATGCTCTCAGGCTGTACTCCAAGGCTGTCAAGCAGCTTGTTGACGGAAGCGACCATCATTGGAGGTCCGCACATAAAGTACTTGATGTCCTCCGGAGCGTCGTGGTTCTTGAGGTAGGTCTCGTACATCACATTGTGAACGAAACCTGCGGTATATTTGACACCCGCCGCGTCAGCCGCCGGATCAGGACGGTCAAGAGCCAGATGGAAGTGGAAGTTAGGGAACTCCTTCTCGATCTCGGCGTAGTCCTCAAGGTAGAATGCCTCGACAAGGCTACGGGCCCCATAGAAGAAGTGAACCTCGCGCTTGGTCTTGAGAGTCTTGAACAGGTGCATAATGTGGCTGCGGAGAGGAGCCATACCGGCACCACCGCCGACGAAGATATATTCCTGAGAATCAGGGTCGTTCTTCGGAAGAAGGAACTCACCGAACGGACCGGAGATCCAGACCTTGTCACCTGGCTTGCGGGTGAAGACGTAGGATGAGCCGACTCCCGGAGGAACAGGCAGCATCTTGAACACGCCCTTAGGCTGGCTTCTGTCAAACGGAGGTGTGGCGATACGCACGTTCAGTTTGATGATGTCGCCCTCGGCAGGATAAGAGGCCATAGAGTAAGCCCTGATCGTAGGCACCTCGTTCTTCGTCTTGATGCCGAAGAAACCGTACCTCTCCCAATCCGCCTTGTAGATGTCATCCACGTCGATGGTGGAGAAATCAAGGTCGTAGGCAGGGATGTCGATCTGGATGTACTCACCTGACTTGAAGTCGAGGTGAACTCCCTCCGGAAGCTTGACGGTGAACTCCTTGATGAAGGTGGCGACGTTCTTGTTGGAGATGACCTCACACTCAAGTTTCTTGACGCTGAGGGTCGATTCAGGAACCTCAATCCTCAAATTCTCCTTGACCTTTACCTGGCAGCCAAGCCTGTAGCCGTCCTTGATCTGCCTGCGGCTGAAGAATCCGGTCTCGGTAGGCAGGATAGTGCCGCCGCCCTCCAGAATCTGTACCTTGCACTGGCCGCAGTTCGCCTTTCCACCGCAAGCGGAAGGAAGGAAGATCTTCTGGTCAGCCAAAGTGTGGAGAAGATCTCCACCCTGAGGAACGTCCAGAGTCTTCTTGCCGTTGTTGATGTCAATCTTGACTGTGCCGTCCGGCGTGAGCTTGATCTTCACGTAAAGAAGCAGCGCGACCAGAACCACGGTCACAACCACAATTGTGATGATTGCTGAAATTACTGTTGAAAACATAGTCTCTGCCTCCTGTTAGATTGTGAGTCCCATAAAGGTCATAAAGGCCATAGCCATCAGACCCACTGTGATGAAAGTGATACCGATGCCCCTGAGTCCGGCCGGAACCTTCGAGTAGGACATCTTCTCCCTGATCGCGGCAAGCGTCACGATGGCCAGGAACCAGCCGATACCGGAACCGAGCGCATAGACCGAAGCCTCACCGACATTCACGAAATCCTTGTTCTGCATAAAGAGTGAACCACCAAGGATGGCGCAGTTCACGGCGATCAGAGGCAGATAGATTCCCAATGATGAATATAGCGCCGGAGCGAACTTCTCAACGATCATCTCGACGAGCTGCGTGAAGGCGGCGATGACGGCGATGAATATGATGAAGCTGAGGAAGCTCAGGTCAACACCTTTGATCAAAGCGTCAGGAGCCAGCACGTACCTGTTGAGAAGATAGTTGATCGGCAATGTCACGAGAAGGACGAAAATAACAGCGACACCAAGACCGGAAGCTGTCTTCACATTTTTCGATACCGCCAGGTATGAGCACATACCGAGGAA
>CAYZKZ010000081.1:0-12321 GCA_964479325.1 uncultured Muribaculaceae bacterium | reverse complement strand
CGAAAATAACAGCGACACCAAGACCGGAAGCTCTCTTCACATTTTTCGATACCGCCAGGTATGAGCACATACCGAGGAAGTACGCGAAAATCATATTGTCAACGAATATTGACTTTACGAATAAGCTTAAATATTCCATAATCAGTACTTGTCTTTGTCGTTATTTTTCCTGAAGGTCCTTCTGGATGCTCCTCTGGATCCAGATGATGCAGCCGATGAGGATCAGCGCCATAGGAGGGAGGATCACAAGTCCGTTGTTGACATAGCCCGCGGCGTAGAAGCTTTCAGGAATGATCCTCAGCCCGAACAGAGTGCCTGAGCCGAAGAGTTCGCGGAAGAAGGCCACCACGACGAGGATGAGGCCGTAGCCGACACCGTTGGCGAGACCGTCAAGAAGTGAAGGGACAGGCTTGTTGCCGAGGGCGAAGGCCTCGATACGTCCCATCACGATACAGTTGGTGATGATCAGACCGATATAGACGGACAGCTGCTTGTCAATTCCGTAGGCGTAGGCCTTCAGGACCTGGTCCACGAGAATAACCATCATAGCCACAACGACCAGCTGCACGATGATACGCACACGGTTAGGAATGGTGTTCCTCATAAGGGAAAGCACAAGGCTGGAGAGTCCTGTGACGATTGTCACAGAGAGGGCCATTACAAGCGCTCCCTTGAGCTCGACAGTTACAGCGAGGGAGGAGCAGATACCCAGGACAAGGACAGTGATAGGGTTGCCCTTGAAAATCGGGTTAAGAATCGTTTCTTTGAGTTCTTTGTTCATAATACTTCCTCCTTATTATTCTGTTACAGTGGAATCAGCGCAGCACTGGGTCGCGGTGGAGTCCTGGCAGCAAGACATCGAGCCGCCGCACTCACCACCATTGCCGCAGCAACCACCGGCAGGGGCGGCTGAGGAAAGGAACGGAGTGTAAGCCTTGATCCAGGACGCGATGGCCGCGCCGAGTCCCTTGCTGGTCATAGTCGCTCCGGTGATAGCGTCAACTGAATATTCAGGATCAGCGTTCGAGCCGACCTTTACGATGCTGAACGCAGGGTCGGAAGCCACATTCACCTTCTTGCCGACGAACTTCGCGCGGAAGGAAGGATCGTCCTTGATCTTGGCGCCGAGGCCAGGGGTCTCGCTGTCGTGATCGAAATAAGCTCCGACGATGGTCTGGAGATCCTCGTCAAGGGCGATGTAGCCCCAGATCGGTCCCCAAAGACCGGCTCCATAGACAGGGATGACAGTGACCGACTTTCCGTCCTTGTTGAAGACATAGACAGGAAGGTCGGCGCTCTTGCCACCCTTGATGTTCTTGTCCTGGGCCTTGAGGCCGTCCTGAAGCTCGATGTTCTTCACATCGGTGCTGAGGTCGCGGACCTTGCTGCCGTCAAGATTGATGGTGTAGGCCTCCTTGATGTTCTGAGAGTATGCCTCAAGAACCTTGTCGTTACCCATAGCGGAGCACTCGTCCTTTGTGTAGAACTGGGCGGCGGTCAGCATCTGGCTGATGGTCTCGGCCTTGATGTTGGCGTCCTGCTTAGGTTTGAGGGTCATAGAGACAAAGGCGAGAATCGCCGCTACAAGGGCCACGACGACAGTCGTGTAGATTACTGTGTATGCGTTACCGTTAGTATTCATATTCCTTGATGATTAAGCGATTGTAACCTTTTTTGCTCTTCTGGAGGTCGCCGCTGATGTGACATAGTGGTCGATCAGAGGAGCGAATGTGTTCATAAGGAGGATGGCCAGCATCATACCCTCGGCGTAGCCTGGGTTGAACAGTCTGACAACCACGCAGAGAGCGCCGATGAGGAATCCGTAGATCCACTTTCCGGTCTCGGTCTGGGCTGAGGTCACAGGGTCGGTCGCCATAAAGACAGTACCGAAAGCGAAGCCGCCCATAACGAGCTGGTAGTAGGCAGGTACGTCAGTAGCGCCGCAGACATTGCCGAGCCAGCCGACGAGAAGCGCACCGGCCACTGAGGAAACCATAATCTTCCAGCTTGCGACACCGGTCCAGATCAGGATGACGGCGCCGATGAGGATGGCGATCACCGAGGTCTCACCCACTGAGCCAGGGATGATTCCGGCGAACATATTCCAGAAGCTGTAACCGGCGTTGTTGATCGCCTCAAGAGCGCCCTGGCCGTCGCTGAGATAAGACAGAGGGGTCGCGCCTGAGATGGCGTCAGCTCCGCAGCGGTGGGCGATCCATACCTCTGAACCGGACATTGAGATCGGGTAGGAGAAGAACAGGAAGGCGCGGCAGAGAAGAGCCGGGTTCAGGAAGTTCATTCCGGTGCCACCGAACACTTCCTTGCCGAAGATGACCGCGAAGGCCACGGCGATGGCGAGCATCCAGAGCGGAACGTCAACAGGAACGATCAGAGGAATCAGCATACCTGACACGAGGTAGCCTTCGTTGACCTCCTCACCCTTGATCTGGGCGGAGGCGAACTCAATTCCGAGACCTACAATGTAGGAGACGAGATAGAGAGGGAGAACCTTGAGGAGTCCCCAAAAGAACTGGTTCCAGAATCCAGGAAGATCCCCGACGGCGAGGTTGTGCTGATAGCCCACGTTCCACATTCCAAACAGGGCTGCCGGAACGACGGCGAGCACAACGATGATCATAATTCTCTTGATGTCAACGGCATCCCTGACGTGAGCGCCCTTGGCGGTCACAGTGGCAGGAACGCGGAGGAAGGTGTCAAAGGCATCCCAGGTAGAATGCAGCCACCCCAACTTACCGCCTTTCTCGAAAAGGCCTGGTTTTACTGTGTTTTCTTCCATTGTGATAATCCTTTAAGCCATTTCCTTTATCATAAGGTCAATTCCCTTGCTGATGATAGCCTGGATGTCGTTCTTTGAAGGATCCACGAACTCGCAAAGAGCGAAGTCCTCAGGAAGAACCTCATAGATGCCGAACTGCTCCATCTTCTCGATGTCTCCGGCAAGGCAGGCCTTGATCAGATAGACAGGGAAAAGATCCATAGGGAGAACCTTTGAATATACATCCGAAACCACGAAGGCGCGCACACCGCCGTGGGTATTGGTGTCCATATTGTACTTTTTCTTCGGGAGAAGCCAGGAGAAATAAGTCATAGAGGAACTGAACTGGTTGAACCTGAAAGGTTTCGCCCATCCGAGAACCTCTCTCTCACGACCTTCCTTGATCAGCGTGAACTGATTGTCGAAGAAGCCGAGGAAGCCGTTCTCGCCGACATTCTCACCGGATAGCGCGTCCCCGCTGATGAAGCGGATCTCGACATCCGTGTCATAGAAGCCCTTGAGAGCCTTGACAGGAGTTCCGGGAAGAGCAACGACATAAGACGGATCCTTCACAACCGGACCAGTCACAGCGACCTTGCGGGTAAGATCAAGCTTACCGGTCTTGAACAGTTTACCGATGGCAGCGAGTGAAAGCAGTGACAGAGTCCACACTGTCTCGCCTTTCTTGATCGGAGAGATGTGGCTGATCTGCACGCCCACATTGCCTGCCGGATGTTTCTTCCCGTTGACAGTGTGGACAGTCGCGTCAGTAAGCTTGGCGAAAGCAGAGGCCTCGCTGTTCACGCAGACGTGAACCTTGGCCAGCTTTGACACAGCCGTGACACCGGCCTGGATGGCGGCCACGTCCTCCTTGAAGGCAAACTCGGCGTCAGCCGCGAGAGGAGCCGTCGAGAAGGCGGACACGAAAATGGCCTTAGGCGTCAAAGCCGGATCGGCGATGATTCCGTAAGGCCGCTGGATGATGGATGGCCACAGACCGCTCTTGAGAAGGACTTCCTTCACCTCCTCGGCCTTCTGGCCGGAAGGGTTCTTCGCTCCGAAGTCAACGGACTCATTCGAGCCGTCGGCCTTCACGAGAACAGCGAGGAGCTTCCTCTTCTCACCCCTGACGATTTCCTGAACAGTTCCGCTTACCGGAGATGTCAGGAGAATGTCCTGGTGCTGCTTGTCTGCCAAAACAGGGGATCCTGCCAGAACCTTGTCACCTTCCTTCACGAGAAGCCTCGGGGAGAAACCCTTGAAATCCGTCGGTTTGATGGCAACCACGTCAGGCACGATCGTCTTCTTTGCTTCTAGGGCCGCCGCTCCGCTGATCGGAATGTTCAGACCCTTTTTCAAATCGATGATGTTTGACATATAATTAGTGTTGATTGTAATACAACCGTAATTTTGTTACAACTTGCAAATATAGCAATTATCCAAGCAAATCCGAAAAACATCTTGCGGTTGTTGTCTTTGGCTTTCCTGTACGGGCTTTTAGGGCTCATTCATTTTCCTTTATTTTCCATAAGTTGCCCCAAAACATTAATAAAACCTTAATGGAAAATAGGTATAGGAGGCCATGCACTATTCTCCGTCAACAATTGACACAAAGGCAATTAACATAAAAATCGCATGACTGTTGAAAACTTTCGCAAAAAACCGTGTCCATTTTGCGTGTCACCAACGTTATATACTCCGATGCAGTTTAAATTTAAGATCATGCTCTACAAGAGCAACCAGAAAAAAGACGGTAGCTATCCTGTTTGTCTAAGGATAGCCAAGCAAAACAAGGTCAAATACATTAGCCTTGGAATGTTCGCAAACTTGAACCAGTGGAACGAAGAAGGGCAGAGGTTCAAGAAAGACAAACGCATAAATCCAGAGCATGAGAAGCACAATGCCCTGTTGAACATTTACGAGGAGCGCATTGACGAAGTTCTTAGGAATTTTGCCGAATGCCGCATAAACTGGACATTGAACCAGTTTGAAGAAAAGTTTGTAGGCCTTGCTCGGCACGGCAAGGTGTGCGACTACATAAGAAAACAGTTGGACATACTAAAGTCCACAGGCCACTTTGGCTCGCTTAAAATCTTCAGCACGCTTCTTAATGCCCTATACAGGTATGACTCTCGGATAGAAAACAGAGTATTTGCCGAGATAGACTACACCTACGTTTGCCGCCTGAACGCAGCGATGGAACGGGACAGGCTGGCCGGAAACACTCGCTTGAGCTATATTCGAGCCCTCCGCACAGTAATCAACAAAGCCATAAGGGACAAGGAAGCACCGCAAGACACATATCCGTTCGGCAATGGTGGGTTTTCCGTAACATCCTTGGCGGAGACAACCAGTAAACGGTATCTTCTAAAAGACGACATGGACAAGATAAAGGGCGTGGCCATGAATAAACGAGCTTTGGAAGAGGCAAGGAGGCTCTTTCTATTCTCGTACTATTGCTTCGGCATGAGTTTCATCGACATGGCAAATTTAACAACTGGGAATATGGCCACCTTGTTAGATGGAGACTACATCATCTATAAAAGGCAAAAGACAAAGACGCATAAGGCCGCACGTGAAATCAAGATACACATCACACCTAACATACAGGAATTGTTGGACTGGTTCCGGACGAACTCGACCCTTATCGGGAACCGCCTGCTGCCAATAGTCAATAAGGAACTCCACGGTTATGACCTGCATCAACACATTCTTCGCCGTTACGGCACTTATAGGCTGAGATATGCAGCTCTTGGCGACAAACTGGGGTTGAAACGCCACCTCACCACTTATGTGAGCCGACACACCATGGCAATGACACTGCAAAGCAATCTTGTGCCACGGGAAATAATCAGTCAGGCAATGGGGCATAAGAACCTTGCCACGACCAACATCTATCTGGACTCTTTTAATACCAGCGCAATAAACAGCGCAGGCAATTTACTGTAACATTTACAATCATAACTTTAATTAAAAACAACTCCCACATAAGCGATTATGAGGGAGTTTAGAAGACAAGAATATGACTACTTCTATTATTGACACAGCCCATGAGTTGATGAGCGAATGGGTAAATGGCTGGCTCAACGGAAAAATTGGGCAACTAACGGAAAATGAAACGAACGACTGGCTGAAAACTCTTGCAAATGAGAGCCAGGAGGAAAAATGGGCAATCTTGCACGTGTTGAACGAGGCCACGGTAAAATGGCATTGTTCATTTGTGTTATCCGCTGTAGAGTATCATTCCAGCGAATCCTTGACTGCCGAGGAATATGAAGAGCTCCATTTTGCCGATGAGTACAAACGTAAGAAAGGCTACACCGTTCTTGGACGTGACGAATTATTGGATGCGATAGAGAGCTTTGGCTATGTTAATGACCTGCAACGTGATGACATAGAAACCGCTTGGAGGCTTGGAGACATCGAATATATGGAAGAGCAGATGTTTGACCTTGCGTTAATTCCCATCAAGTTCTTTTCAGATGCCATAATGGAGAGTCTGAACAAACAGTCAATGTCCATACCAGCACACAGCACCTCGCATAAACAGGAGACCACAGTAACAACAGATCCTTACGATTATCCAGAGGTGTTCGATGTCGATGTATGCAGCAGACTGACGAATTACTCAAAAAGCACCCTCTACAAAATGACAAGCACCGCTGCCATTCCATGTCACAGGGCTGGTGGCAAGAGGCGCAAACTCACGTTTGTTTTGACGGAGATACTTGACTGGATGACCGCAAACAGGCAGGAAACTGCAAGCGAATATATTGACAGAATGGACAGGCGAATTAAGGCAAGCGATGTCGGCTGCTCTAAATATAACTCAAAATGTAACTCAAATCACACACATTATGTACGACAGAATCAAAATAAGGCTCTATAACCTGCCCGATGGCTATGACCATACTAAAGTTCTTTCCATACTCACCGATGTCAAGGTAGGTGACAATGACAAGTTGTATGGCAAATGGAGAGGGCGAAATGTTGTAGCCACTGCCGACTATGTACAGTTTGACGGCAGTCTTCCTAAATGTATCTACAAGCACAATCTGACATCATTAAGGTTGTCTGATGTTGAGGGGCTGGTACGGAAGATGTCAAAGGAATTGGGCGTACCCATGGATAAGGCGGAGGTTCTGGAACTGGAGTTCGCCAATAACTTCATTGTCAGCAAGCCACCTGCAAGGTATCTGGACATGATGATAGGCATTCCTAAATTCAAGGACAACAGTTGGGATGGTACGAGGTATTTTGATTGCGGAGGCGTAAGGGTCAAGTTCTATGATAAGATAAAGGAGGCCAAGAAAAAGAGGGAGATGCCTCAGTTTGGTGACGTGCCTCCATACCAATTGAGGTACGAGGTAACATTTAATGGAGACAAACTGCAGAATATGTTTGGCCATACTCTACTTGTGGAGGAGTTATGGACAAAGACTGTATTTTGGACGCTGGTTTCGGAATGGGTGAATTATTATGACATGGTGACGAAGAGGCCTGTGGGATACAATGACGTGGACTTCTCCGTGTTTAAGTCTGTCAAGGACTTTGACAGATGGGTGATATGTATGCTAAATCAAAGACAAGACCTGTCTTATTATATGAAGCACGTCATATTTAAGAACCGCCCCGATCCGTGTTCCAAGGATAGAGTTATCCATGGGCAGATTCAGAAGCGCATTAAAGAAGCCGTGGCTTGGGGCTATAAAAATCTTCCGGATTACGATCTTATGGGGGAACTGCAAAACCTTATGGAACAGTATACTTCCTATTTGCTTGATTCGTCGCCAGACGGAATGACAGTGGAAGAGCAGGCGGAACTCTTCGGATGACCCTGTGTTTTACTCCGTTTTTCGGCCATTTAAGCCGATAACGTCTCTCTTCCGATACAGCAACCTCACAAAGACATTTTGTGTCCTCTAAACGACCGCAAACATTAAATGCCTAATGCGGTCGTTTTTCATCCCTCGATATTTCGAGCAGCGTCCGAGCTCCCGCAGCACGGACACCTCACCGCCTGCTCACAGATGACGTCATAGCCGTGTGACCAGATGGCCGCATCAAAGTCATTCGGGCGGAACTGAACCTGTGGCTGTCCATACAGGGAGGCCTCCTGTGCGTCAATTATTCTCCTGTCCTTCAACATATATCTGATATTTTATAGTCCTCTACACGAATTTTCCATTTTTGCTCATTGTGATTCCATGAAATCACGTTATATTTGCAGCGGTGAAAGTCAAAGGGCAACACTCCCCCTCAAAAGGGTTTTCCTTTGTCAAATCTGCTGAAAAGTCGTTTAGTGATTCTACACTTCACTCGAGGTGGTCACGGGTGTCAGCAGAGCTTTCATCACTTCACAACAGGCGAGGGATCCTTCCTTCGCCTTTGTTTTTCAATTCTGTCCCGTACTTCAGCAGCATCGTTCGCCTTGCTCCTCCACTTCTTATCCACCACAAACGATGTCAATATAAAGTGCTTCACGGCTGTCTTGCCATTCCCAAAATCCATCTTCTTCGTACCTATCACCATTCGGTTTCCATTGGGCGTAGTGACAATGTATTTAGGAACGTCCAATTTGTTTCCTCTGTCGTCAACAAGCACCGTCTCGACATTCACTCCAGCCCCTGCGTTCATCTCCTGTATGGAATCATCCATGGCGTTCACAATGTCATCCAGACCGTGGTAATGGTCATACTGCTGATAGTGCTTGTCAATTATGTGTTCAAGACCGAGTTGACTTCTTTTATCTCCCCACACAAGGTCAACGCCCACTTTCTGGCTGATAGGCTTACCGCTCGTGTCCTTCGCAACAGTCCAGTTCCCTGTGGCGTCATCAACGTACATGAACGGCAGACTGACGCTGAACACGTTCTCGACCTGTCCTCTCTGCTTCCTCATCAAGGTGTCAAAGGCGTCACGTATCCTGTGCCAATAGCCACTCCCGTGGACGTCCTTGAACCCACCCTTGTACCATCTCTCCTTCGGTGACACAGGGTCGTACCAATACCTCCACCGTCCGTTCACCCACTCCCTGCGAATGTACTTGTAGGACTTCATCAGGTAGAGGTCGGTCAGGCTTCGGGGCGTGGACTTCCTCACCTCATGCTCCTCCCTGTACCATCTCAGCCACGCATAGGACGGCTTCTCACGGCCGTAGCCGTTCCTCCTCTGCGCCCACTCATAGGAATATGCTCCACCGCCCGATGGTGTGGCGTGGATGTCAATCCATTCGGGGTGCTTTTACAACATCAATCTTCTACCAGATTTTCGTAAAAACAGCTCCATTCCTCGTCAGTAGCGACTCGACAATGACCTTTCCGCACTACAAGAATAATCGGTGCACCTGTACACTCAATCTCAGCATCAGACTTTCCAGCCTGCCCATAAATCACATAATAATTTCCATCAGCGACACCGCCATAAGCAAGGTCTCCCATTCGATAGCCAGCCAAAGAGCATATCCTCAATATGTCATTTTCAGTCATCCGTATTCATTTTGTTTGATTAAGCACTTCTGACAGGATAGCTTTAGCCTGTAAATACTCATTTCGTTTAGGAGGAACGACACCGTGGCGGTCTCTCAACTCACCCAGATTATCACACAGGTCAAGATACTTCACCGTCATTGCGGCTATGTTGCCGGAATCGGGAATATTAATCATAACGAAATCATTTTAATTTTTCACATACCCTATCCAAGCACGTCATCCAGTTCCATGAGGACCTCACCGTATTCACGTTTCTGAAGTTCATAGAACTGTTCGTCAGATTCAATGCCTGTCGGTTTGCCGTCGTTGATCCAGTCCTGATATTTCAACATCTGTTCCTTTGTCACACCGATATCCTCAGCCCAAGCATCATGATTCACCATCTGTTTATGTTGGTGCTGATAACAGTATTTCAGTAAGACATCAAATAAGTCAATCTCCATGCCAACTCCCTCAACCTTGTTGTAGGAACTGTCCATAATGGACTTTGCGAAATCATTTTTCATTTCCATATAGTCCTTAACTCTGTCAAAAACGCATATACAATAACGTTCCTTAATCTTTCACAAGAAATCGATAAAAGTAATTTCGTTCATCGTCAGTGGCAATTCTGCATAGGCCGTTTTCTACTATCAGAATGACTGGCGCACCCATATCCTGGAGTTCCTCCGCATCATCCTGTCCGTAGGACACATAATGTTCCCCATTGACAAAACCACCATAGATGAGGTTTCCCTCCGTATAACCTGCCGATTGACAGATCTTTAATATGCTATTCTTTCGCTCGCACATATTCAGTAATTATCAAACTCCTCCTTGGTCATCACCTCGTTGGCCAGATAGGCACGAATCATACTATTGGAGTTCGGCTGCTTGGGATTGTGCTCGAAAGGCTCTCTTCCCTTTGCCTTGCTCACCACTCTTCTACGGTTCTTTCCATCACCGAGAAATCCCCATGCGATTTCATCAGTGTCGTCCAGAAGATAGACCATTTCATTGGAGCGGAGCAACTCCGCCTGTTCCTTGTCAGTTACAGTTCTCATAGCCAGCCTTTATTATCATTTCCAACGCCCTTGTATGTTTGGCGTTTATGCGTTCAAGTTCTTTGAGTTTGGCAGTATCATTTGAGGCGACGGCTGTTTCATAAGACTCCTTGCCTCGTTGCAGATTGTGGTGCAGGTCATTAAGTTTGACATGAATTGCGGTGACATTGCCAGAGGCTATGATGTTTTCCACATACTCAAAATATCCCACTTTTGCCTTATTGTGTGACAAGAGTGCCAATGCCGTAAGCACCTTATCCTCCACACATCTATTTTTCAAATCATCAAGAGTGATAGATGAATCCTCAACGACATCATGCAGAAAACCAGTCTTGATTTCCGCCTCCGTCTCGCCCATAAGCCCAACCGCAAGGGGATGCAGAATCGCAGGATTACCGTCAAGGTCTTTCTGCCCTGTATGCGCTTCAAGCGCAATCCTTAGTGTTTCTTCTATGCTTATCATTGTAATAAAATTTCTTTAGGTTATGGGAATATTTTTATGTAAGGCTGCATTTGTTTCCAATTCACAAGAATAGCGATTGCAGACAAATTATCTTTCCAAAGAGAACTACAATCTACAATAATCATAAATTTCAGTGTTCCAGACGAATTCCTATTATATGTAAATATAACCGGATATTCCGCCTCCTTAAAATGTGCTAGGTAATTGTCCGGACTGGAGTAATGACTATTAGTTACATCCAATTCCCACTTGGAACATTCGTGGAATATCTTTCTCAAAGTTTCCAAGTTCTTTTCGTCCAACACCTTTCTCAACTTCTCTCGCTCTTTATAGTTGGAATATTTATACCCCAAATAATATTCCGAATTATCATCAGATGTCGAATATAATTCCGTGGAAATCATAGATATTTCATCCCTCCCTGCCACGTGCCTTATTTCAACCCTATTGATTTTGTCTTTATATTTTGACTTAAACTCCAAAAACTGTACTGTTTCCGAATCATCCACATAATCTTCATCATAGGACACTCCTTCGTCTTTTAACTGCCTACGTAACTCAGAATAGCTGTCACCAAGATAATAACCGCAAAAACCATTGTTTTCTGTATGGTTGCATCCAGTTATCAACATCAACACAAAGGAGACAATAAGCAAAAACACTTTTTTCATAACGCTAATTTTATTCACTTTCATTCGTTTCTTCAATTATGCAAGCGACTATCATACGTCTCATCCGCCACGGACAAAAAGCCTCCGCCGCATTGGAATATTATTGTACAGGTGAATGGAGACTGTTTCTTCTCCCTCATAGGGTACTTGTACTCAAAACTTCTATACTCCCTAAACAGCGTCATAATATCCACTTCCGGATTCAGAGACACATCAACATAAGGGAATCCTCCGCTGTTGTTTGAAATCACTCTTGTGTAATAGTCAATCATCGCTCGCAGGTTGCTTTGCCCTGTGTACTGGTTAACCAGTGGCACGGATTCTATGACATACCGCATCTTATAAATCTTGCCGGATGAGTTCACGCTGACTGAAAATGTCCCGTTTGTGGTTATATCCCAGTTCGTATTACGAGGGTCGAGCATGATCACAAACTCGTGTTGAGTTCCAAGGCATCTGATACCGCCTTTTTTAAGTTCGGCTTTGAGTAAAGACACGTCTCCGCCGACACGTAACTCGTCAAGATTGACGAACTCACCGTTAGATGCCAAGTATGGTTGCGCTTGTGCCATTGACGCAGCGCAAACCAAAATAAGAGTTATGATGAACAACTTAAAGAATCTTCTCATGGTGTAAAAATTCTATTCTTCTTCAAATTCAGATGGTTTAGCATCAAAGTATGCGCACTTGCCATCGGAATCAACAAGCCTGTAATCAGTATCCTCGTCATTAGCCAAACGGCTTGCAAGATTTGCATTCAACCCATTGGAAGCCTTTTGGTCAACCTCAACACGGATTAACTCCGCACCTCGCTCCATACCATTGATAGCCATAAAGTCGTATAACACATCGTATATTATGCCATTACATTCTGACA
>CAYZKZ010000080.1:0-12662 GCA_964479325.1 uncultured Muribaculaceae bacterium | reverse complement strand
GCTTTCACTCGGTATCGAGACCCTTGGCGGCGTGATGACAAAGCTCATCGAGTCCAACACCACGATTCCTACGCACAAGTCACAGGTCTTCTCGACCGCGGCTGACAACCAGCCTTCCGTTGAGATCCACGTGCTTCAGGGCGAGCGTCCTATGGCAAAGGACAACAAGGAGATCGGTCTGTTCCATCTTGATGGAATCGCTCCTGCTCCGAGGGGAATACCTCAGATCGAGGTCACGTTCGACATCGACGCCAACGGTATCCTGAAAGTCTCCGCCAAGGACAAGGCCACAGGCAAGGAGCAGAACATCAGAATCGAGGCTTCATCCGGTCTGTCCGAGGACGAGATCCAGAGGATGCGTGACGAGGCCAAGGCCAACGAGGCCGCTGACAAGGAGGCCAAGGAGAAGGTTGACAAGATCAACAACGCCGACGCTCTCTGCTTCCAGTCCGACAAGAACCTGAAGGACTACGGTGACAAGATTCCTTCTGACAAGAAGTCAGCCATCGAGTCAGCCCTCGGCTCACTGAAGGAGGCTGTCAAGAATCAGAACATCTCTGACATCGACAGATACACCGAGGAACTCACCAAGGCTTGGAACGCCGCTTCCGAGGATATGAACCGCGCCGCTCAGGCCGGTGCCCAGCAGGGGCCTCAGAACCCTTACGGCTCGCAGGCCGGCCCTCAGGGTCCACAGAACGGTCCGGAAGACCAAGGTCCTGACGAGCAGTAATCAATGAATATCTCCGCTCGCGCAAAGGGCGGACATCTGAAAAAGAAAGAGGAACGATCGTAAGACCGCTCCTCTTTTTTTTGTTGTCATCAGGTAAGCTTGCCTTGCAAGTCCTCTCCGCCATCAGCGCCTGGACTGGAAAAAGTCCTTCATCAGAGCCGCGCACTCCTCGGCGAGCACACCTGACTTGACCTGAGTCTTTGGGTGAAGCAGGGAAGGGGAGAACAATGAATATCCTCTCTTGGGTTCTCCGCATCCATAGACAAGGCTGCTGATTTGGGACCAGGCCGTCGCCGCGGCGCACATCGGGCAGGGTTCAACTGTGACATAGAGCGCGCAGTCGTTCAGGTACTTCCCGCCCACCGCCTCCGTGGCGGCCGTGATCGCTATCATCTCGGCGTGGGCTGTCGGGTCGTGAAGCCTTTCGGTCATATTATGTCCCCTGGCGATTATCCTTCCCTTGCAGACAACCACCGCTCCGATTGGAATCTCGTCTTCCTCAAGCGCCAGTCGAGCCTCTTTCAGCGCCTCGGCCATATATTTCTCATCGATGTCCATCCTTGAATGTCTTGATCAGATTCTGAACGCACAAACAAAAAAGGCAGGCCATAAGACCTGCCAATAAATTCTGTCCGACCGACTACCACCTGTCCTCAGATGAGACAGTCAGTTTTTTGCGTCCGTGGCGGCGACGGGAAGCGAGTACGCGACGACCGTTTGCGGTAGCCATTCTCTCACGGAATCCGTGCTTGTTCACGCGCTTGCGTCTGGATGGTTGAAATGTCCTTTTCATATCTTCTTATTTTTAATTTTCCAAAACGGACTGCAAATTTAATCCTTTTGTCGCAATTTTCAAAATATTCAAAAAAGTTTCTTAAACCTTTTTCTGCTGCCGATGGCTACATCAGGTAGGCGGACATATCCTTGCCCGCAAGGATGCCCTCGCGGATTTCGGTGGAGGAGATGTCCACAATCGGAGCGTCGATGACCTCGATGTTGTAGGAACGTAGAAGCGTGTCCTCAAGGCTATGCATTCCGTCAGGAACAACCTCCTCTGAGTCAAGAACATAAGGAGTCGGGAATGTCTCGCATTCCTTGATCAGCTGCCGCTTTGTCTCGTTGATGTCGTACCCTTTGCGCGGATAGACCGTCACCCCGTACTCGGAGAGTATTCTCGGAAAGTCCCTCCACTGGCGGATGCTGTGGAGGTTGTCCGCCCCGATGACCAAAGTGAAATCGTTGTCAGGCTCGCGTTGCTTCAGTGCGTCGAGAGTCCTGATAGTGTAGTGCGGGGGAGTCATCCTCAGCTCGATGTCATCCACCCAGACGTGAAGCTCCGGGTGACGTTTCACCGCGGCCACCGCCGCCTCGTAGCGGCTTTCTCCGGAATCGGCGCTGATCGAGTCCTTCAGCGGGTTCTTCGGGGACACGACAAGATAGACCCAGTCGTATTCCTTCTCCCGTGTCAGGTACTCCATTATCGCCTGATGGCCGATGTGCAGAGGGTTGAACGACCCTGAATAGACAGCTATCTTCACAGGGCGCTTAGATGAACGTTGAGTAATTCAGCTTCCCGTCGTCAAGAAAGTCCTCGACAACCTTCTCGGATTCGGCGAACGCTGTCTTGAGGTCGTCGTTGACAAGGATGTAGTCGAACTTGTCGGCGTAGGTCATCTCTTCGGCCGCCTTTGCGACGCGTTCCTCAATCGCCTCAGGTGAGTCTGTGCCGCGGCCGACGAGCCTCTCTCTCAGCACCTCGACCGACGGGGCCTGAACGAAGATCGACAGTGCCTTGTCACCGAAATACTTCTTGAGGTTGACGCCGCCTTTCACATCCACATCGAATATGATCACGTGGCCGGCCGCCCAGATCCTCTCCACCTCTGATTTGAGTGTTCCGTAGAAATGATCCTCATAGACTTCCTCGTACTCCACGAAAGAGTCCTCGGCTATCAGCCGGCGGAATTCCTCAGGGGTGACGAAGTAGTACTCCTTGCCGTTCTGTTCCGTTCCGCGCGGCGCTCTTGAGGTCGCGGAGATCGAGAACTCCATCTCGTCCTTGTATATTCCGAGAATATGGTTGACTATCGTGCTTTTTCCGGAACCCGACGGGGCGGAGAAAATCAGTACTCTGTTGTTGCTCATCTGAATCGAGTTTTGCTGTTATTTCCGCAAAAATAACTATTTTTGCGCTAATCACTCAACGTGTTGAACAAATCTATAGGTTTTGGCGAGAAAAAAACAAAGTTCTCCGGCACCCGATCCGGAATATCTCAAAAAGCGCAAGGCTGCGCTCCGGCGTGTTCATCGGCAGGTCATCTACTTGAATGACAAAGAAATGGCCGCCGTACAGGAGTACTGCGACCGTTTCGGAATCAAGGAGAAGTCGTCACTTTTCCGCGAGGCGGCGATGGAGAGGATTCTCTCTCAGCTTGACGACTGTCATCCTACGCTGTTCTGATTATTTCGCATTAGTCCGGGCGCTTCGACAGGCTCAGCGACCACGGCCGTTATCTCCTGTCGTTCAGGAACGAAAGATAGTAAAGAAGCGTGGCGAGCGAGCCAACCGCCGAGATGACATAAGTGTAGGCCGCCCATTTGAGCGCGTCGATCGCCATCGGCTTGGTCTCGTAGTTGGTTATGCCCGCGTTCTCAAGCCAGTTCACAGCCCTGTGGCTTGCGTTGATCTCGACCGGAAGGGTCACGAAGCTGAACAGCGTGGTCATCGCGAAGAGAATCACACCGAAGATCAGGACCGGATAGCTGTGGAACATAGAGACAAGCAGCACTCCCGCCAAAAGAACCCACTGGACAATCCTGCTGGAGAAACTTACCACCGGCACGAGAGCCGTGCGGAGCCTGAGGGGAAGATAGCCCTTGGTGTGCTGTACAACGTGTCCGCATTCGTGAGCCGCCACCGCCGCGGCGGCGACGCTGCTGCTTCCATAGACTGCCTCGCTGAGGTTCACGGTTTTTGTCTGCGGATTGTAGTGGTCTGTGAGACGGCCAGGAATGCAGGTGACCTTGACATCGGTGATGCCGTTGTCCGCCAACATCTTGCGGGCGATCTCCGCCCCTGTCATCTGATTGTTCGTAGGGATTCGGGAGTATTTCTCGAACCTGCTCTGAAGCATACTTTGGACGATCTGACCGAGGATCATCACCACGATCATTAGAATCCAGATTGAACCTGTGCTCATAATAAAATCAAATTGGTGGGACCGGCAATTGCCCCGGATTATTCTTTAAATTTTAGGTGATTGCCCACCGGTATTATCCTATCAAGTAGCAGACCAGACACCAAATGTAAAGATTTTAGAGGAGACTTTGACATAAAAACAGTAATTTTGTCAGTTTTTTAGTAGTGAATATGTCAAACGGCGTAACAGATTTCTCACGACTGGAGCTGAATCTCCAGAATTGCCTTAGCAATTACAGGTACTTCCGCTCGAAACTGAGCCGGACCACCAAACTGTTGGTGCTGGTCAAGGCCAACGCCTACGGCCACGGCGCTGTCGAGTTCGCTTTGATGATGCAGAACGCCGGAGCGGACTATCTGGCTGTCGCCCTGCCTGTGGAGGGGATTGAGTTGAGGCAGTCAGGAATAAGTCTTCCGATTCTGGTCCTGACGGCCGGAACCGACTATTTTGACGAGATAATAGACAATCATCTTGAGCCAGGAATACCTAATCTTTACACCCTCAAGGCTCTTGTCTCCACTTTGCGGGCGAGGGGGATGAAGGATTTTCCTGTCCACATCAAACTTGACACGGGAATGCACAGGCTTGGCTTTATGACCAGCGAGCTTGGGGATTTGCTTGAATATCTTGGGCAATGTTCCGAGGTGAAGGTCAAGTCGGTATATTCACATCTCGCGGTCGCCGAGGATCCGTCGATGGATCAGTTCACGCTTGGGCAGATCGCGATGTTCGAGGCCAACGCCGCCAAGATCGACGGGGCGCTTGGCTACCACCCGATGTGGCATATTCTTAATTCGGCTGGCATCGAGAGGTTTCCGCGGTTCCAGCACGATATGGTACGCCTCGGAGTGGGAATATACGGAATCAGCGCCTTGCCGGACGTTCACTTGAAGCCGGTCGCCTCGCTGAAGGTGAAAATCTTGCAGATTAAGGAGTTGAAGCCTGGCGACGGGGCCATCGGCTACGGTCAGCACGGTGTCATCGCTCCGGGGGGCACCCGCATCGCCACCATTCCCGTTGGCTACGCCGATGGAATCGACCGTCATCTTGGCTGCGGTCGGGCGAGCTTTTCGCTGAACGGTCACCGTGTGCCCACGATAGGCAACATCTGTATGGATATGTGTATGATCGATGTGACCGGCGTTTCCGCCGAGGTGGGGGACACCGTCACGATTTTCGGTGAGGATCCGACCGTCAGTGAGCTTGCCGGAATTCTGGACACCATCCCGTACGAGATAATGACCTCCGTTCCGCGCAGGATTGAAAGGGTCATCGTCAGGAAGTAAGACCCCTGACACCTTATTTAATCCTGTAAGGCTGGTCGTCGTAGAGGCTGTAGCGCTTCGCCTTGCGGATCCATTTCTGCTCCTCTAACTTGACGTGTTCCCGGAGGTCGTTGAAGGAGATCTCTCCGTGGAGGTAGCTCAGCATCATCGGATCAGCCGCCTTTGTCTCGAAGCCCTCCAGCAGCTTGAACTGTGAGTATCTCTCCAAAAAGTACCGCATCAGTTGAAGTGTGTGTAGCAGGGAATGATACTCCGCTCCAGGCTGGAGCATAATTTGGTAGCCATAGCACAACTGGCCTTCATAGCGTCCCGTGGATGGTGTGAACGTGCAGGGGCGCATCAGCACTCCGGCCGGGGCGGGAAGCACGTCAAGTTTGCTGTGATGGATGAAAGGCGCTCCGAGATATTCATAAGGCCTGGCTGTTCCGATGGCTGGTGTGATGGTCGTGTTGTTCCAGAGTCCGCCGCCGCTGTACATCCCGCAGGTGAACATCCCGGGGATGTCTGACGCTGGTGCTATTGTCCACGGAAGCAGCTGGCGGGTGGAGTCGTTAGCCAGGGCTGAGATGACGTGCAGTGCGTAGTTCGCCCCGATCTCGTTGTACCAGATGTTGCAGAGTTCGCCTAAGGTGAGTCCGTGGCGATGAGCGACCTTCGGTGTGTGCGGCTCTACCTTTCCGGTTGGCATCGAGCCTTCGACTATTCTTCCGGCCGGGTTGATGTGATCCACGATGTAGAGCGCCGGAGGGTTCTCCAGTCCGTTCAGGAGTTCCATCAGGCGGCACACATCCTTGGTGTAGTTGAAGTACCGTGATCCGGCGTCCTGGATTTCCACTACAATCGCATCCAGACCCATCAGGGACGCAGCGTTGAATTGGATGTGGTTTGTGCCTGGAGTCAGCTCGGCGTCTTTTGGGCTGAAGACAGCCTTTAGGTTGCGCCGTTCGTCGAAGAGGTCGTACATATAGCGTCCTCTGGCCGTGTCCCAGCAGTTCTGGGTGCAGAAGCAACCGACGTTGCCTTCCAGCAACGCCTTGTCAAGTTGGTCCTCCAGTGCTGTTGTGCGGAAAGAAAACATTGTTTTTTGTATATGATTGTTTATGTCGCTTCGACAGGCTCAGCGACCGGATATTGTGGTCACTGAGCCTGTCGAAGTGACCGCAGGCCAGATGACCGGTTATGGTGTGGTCACTGAGCTTGTCGAAGTGACTCTGTATTTACTTCGAGTCTCCGATGACCCTCTGTGCGATGGTGATAACCTGGTTCGCAAGCGATTCGGCTTCAGCGAGGGTCGGGGCTTCGGAGTAGATGCGGATGATCGGCTCGGTGTTGGAGCGGCGCAGGTGAACCCACTCGCGCTTTGACTCAAAGCTGATCTTCACGCCGTCGATGTCGTTGATGTCCTCGTCGGCGTAGGCCTTCTTCATCTCGTCGAGGATTCGGTCGATGAGCGCCTTGTCACTGAGCTCTATCTTGTTCTTGGCGATGTGGTACTCAGGATAGGTCTTTTTTAATTCGCTGACCTTCATCTTCTTGTGCGCAAGGTTCGAGAGGAACAGCGCCACTCCGACCATCGCGTCGCGTCCGTAGTGGATGGCAGGGTAGATGACTCCGCCGTTGCCCTCGCCTCCGATCAGCGCTCCGGTCTCTCGCATCTTTGTGGTCACGTTGACCTCGCCGACGGCTGAGGCCTGATACTTTCCGCCATATTCCTCGGTCACATCCCTGAGCGCGCGGCTTGAGGAGAGGTTCGAGCAGGAGACTGGTTTGTACGGCGCTGTGGCTTCCTCAAGTGAAATGCCTTCCTTGCGGGCGATTTCAGCCGCCCTTTCAAAGAGATAGCTTGCGACGCTGACGAGGGTATATTCCTCGACGAATGGCTCTCCGTTCTCGCAGATGAAGGCCAGTCTGTCAACGTCCGGGTCAACCGAGATTCCAAGGTCGGCTTTCTCCTTCACGACAGTCTCGCTGAGGCAGGTAAGGTTCTGCGGAAGCGGCTCCGGATTGTGGGCGAAGTCTCCTGTAGGGTCGCAGTTAAGTTTCACGCACTCGACTCCCAACCTTTCCAGCAGCCTTGGCATAATGATCCCTCCTACCGAGTTGATCGCGTCGAGGACCACTTTGAAGTGAGCCGCCTTGATCGCTTCTGTGTCAACGGCCTCAAGTGCGAGTACCGCGTCGAGATGTTTGTCGGTGTAGTCCTGCTCGGTGATGTGTCCGAGGTCATCTACTCCGGCGAAGTCGAAGTCCTCCTTTTCGGCCAGGTCAAGGATCGCCTGTCCTTCGGCGGCGGTGAGGAACTCTCCGCGGTCGTTGAGAAGTTTGAGGGCGTTCCATTGGCGAGGGTTGTGAGAGGCTGTGAGTATGATCCCTCCGTCGGCGTTGGCGAAGGTCACGGCCATTTCCGTTGTCGGTGTGGAGGCGAGTCCTATCCGTACTACATCCACTCCGCAGGCCGTCAAAGTGCCGGTCACAAGGTTCTCGACCATCTGGCCGGACAGTCTTGCGTCCTTGCCTACGACGATTTTGTACTTGCCTGCGTTCGGCTGCGGCTTTCTGGAAGGCAGGGTCGCGCAGTAGGCGTAGGTGAACTTGACGACATCAATAGGAGAAAGCCCGTCTCCGGGCTTTCCTCCAATGGTTCCGCGTATTCCGGAAATTGATTTTATCAGCGACATATAATGTGTCCTGTTTTCTGTTTTGCTGTCACTTCGGCGCTTCGACACTTCGGCACTTCGACAAGCTCAGTGACCGAAGTTGTTAGCTCAGCGACCGCATCCATTGGTCACTGAGCCTGTCGAAGTGACCTGTAATTTATGCCATAATAGCTCCAACAAGTCCGAGGATGGCGTAGAACTCAGGAAGGGCGGCGTAGATGAGCGTGTTGGTGAACACGTCGTGTCCCTGGCTGATGCCGACGATACCGTTGGCGCTGACCATACCCTGACGGATGGCTGAGATCATACAAACAAGTCCGACGGAGATTCCGACACCGAACATAAGAGGACCCTGGGCGGCGAAATCCTTGCCGAGCCACATAAAGAAGGCAACGAATCCGTAGATACCCTGTGTGGCCGGAAGGGCTGAGAGTACCATATAGTTTCCTGACTTCTCCGGATTCACCTTGAGAGCGCCTTCAGCGGCGTTGCCGGCGATGGTCGTTCCGATGGAAGAACCGATTCCTGAAAGGGCCAGCATAAGGCCCAGACCGAGATAACCTAAAATTTCGTTCATAATGTTTTGATTTTTATTTTGTTATTATTCATTATCTGTTGTTGTCAGCGGGCTGTAGGCCTTGCCGGTCCCTTCGTAGCCGCTGTTCTTGAAGAACTCAAGGAAGTTGAGTCGCAGAGGATGCACGAACGCTCCGAGGCAGCACATCGCAAGGTTCAGGATGTGTCCGAATCCTACGATGAGCGCGAAGCAGAGGATGTTCACTCCCGGAACATCGATTCCATAGACCGAGAGACCGAGCTGGTTGAAAGCGTTGCCGAGCATTCCTCCGGCCAGTCCGAGAGCGTACAGACGCAGGTAGCTAAGCACGTCTCCGAGCAGTCCGGTGACTGTGTTGTAGGTCTCATAGAGTCCTGAGCCGATGTTGACCAACGGATTGCGGTGGATGTCGTTGAACAGGAATATTCCCAGTCCTGAGATGATTCCGAGCGTTATGACAACCCATTTGGTGACTGCCGAGTCAATGACTCCGGCGAGGGCGAACCCTCCGACAATCACTCCTCCGACAATCAGAAGCGTCCAGCCGATCGTGCCGAGTGAGTTCATCAGGCCGTTCCTCTTGACGGCGTAGGCTGTCTTGAGGAGCATCGCAACGCTGATGTGTACGACTCCGATGAGAATCGAGAAGAGCATCTGCGCGTCGTAGCCGAGTACCTGACCCTGAATCATACATTTCTTGATCCAGTCGGGAACCCAGGTAGCGGAGTAGGTGTCCATTCCGAAGAATGTGTGCAGTACGGTTCCCATCACGATGGTGGCTACTCCGAGAGTCGTGACCAGCGGGGCCATCGAGGCGATGAACCCTTTCCCTTTCCTCATCGCGAGTCCGATGAGCGCGAGCGCGATTCCGTAGCCCGCGTCACCCATACACATAGCGAAGAAGAGGGTGAAGAATATGGAGATGCACGGTGTCGGGTCGAACTCGTCGTAGGCCGGGCGGCCGTACATATCGGTCAGAACCGTGAACATCTTCACGAACTTGTTCTCTTTGAACTTGATGGGAGGATTGTCGTTCCTGACGGCCTCTTCCTTCAGATAGACGATGTCCATCTTGTCGAACTCGGCGCAGAGTGCGGATTCGTTCTCCTGCGGGGCGAAGCCGATGAATGTGGTGACAAGGTCGTCAGCGGCCTTCCCCGAACCGGCGTCGGCGAGGTAAAGCTGAAGAGCGGCGATGTCCTCGTCACTTTGGCGGAGCATCTCAGGAATATATTCCTTCAGCTCCATCAGCCTTGCCTTGCATTCGATGACGCTTTCCTTGATGGTCGCCACCTTCCTTTCGGCGAACCTGAGGTCCCCTTCGGGAGCGGCGGTCTCATCGACCGGCAATGAATATTTCGGATCGTCTGAAATGGTGACGAACCAGACGTTCTTTCCGTCGTCGGCGACCTCCTGAAGAGGGTAAAGATTCGCCCAGGACGGGTCGTAGGCCTTCTTGGAGACATTGTACCAGTGTATTCCGTAGCCTTTGTCCCTAAGTGCGTCAAGGGCTGACTTATCGTAGCATCCCCAAGGCCTTCTCGCCTCTACATCCTTTTCGGCCTGCGCCAACTCGTTTCTGAGGGTGTCCAGCTTTGTGGAGTACTCCTTGTAGGCGGCCAGCGGGTCGTCGTACTTCGCGTCAGCGTCAACCTCGGCCTCGATCCTCCCGAAGTCCGGATCCTGGGTGTAGTCGAGTGACTCCAGTCTGGACGCGGCTTTCCTGAGGTCGTTACCGTTGCTCAGAAGTGCGGACGAGCGCTCATCGACAGGCTTGGACGACCTTGTGATATCGACAAGCCCGAGTGTCTGCAAGCTCTTAAGAAATTCCTCACTCTTCCCGCTGAGAAGAATGAAGGAGTATTTAGTCATTCTCTCAATCATCGCTTCCTTCCTCCATCGCCTCTTCCTCGGCGTGACGCTGTTTCACAATCTTTGACGAGGCCTTGCTGAGGTTCTCCTCGTCTTCCATATAGCGCTTGATCTTGCGGATGGCCTCCTGGTAGCCCGGAATCTGTACCTTCTCGTACAGGTTCACCTTCTGCGTGGTCTTCTTCCTCTGGAAATCCAGGATGCGGCGCTTCTCCTCGAAGACCTCGGACTCGATGCCGAGCCTTGAAAGCTCCTTCAGGATGGCGACTCCGTCGATGTACCACGCCGGCTTGATGAACGTGTTGAACGGACTGATCTCGTAGCGGATGCTCTTCAGCTCCGGGCATTTGACACCGGCGACCTTGACTGTGACAAGGTCGATGTCGGCGATTGAGACCAGACCCGGCTCGAACTCGTTCCAAAGAGGGGCGAGGTAGTCGTACTTCCTCTCGGCCTCCTCAAGGTCTTTCAGAAGCCTCTCGCTCTTCTCCTTGGCCTTCCGCACCTCAAGCCTCAGGGCGCTCTCCTTGTTCTGCAACGTAGGGAGTGCCTTCTGACGCATCTTGAGCTGCTTTTGCAGGGTGTTCAGCGCTGTCTTGTTGTATTGAAACTTGATAGGCATTACTTACCTTTCCAGTATTTGTCGATCAGTGATTGCTTGATTCCGGTCTCGGCCTTGCTGAAGTACTTGCCGAACAGTTCCCAGGCGGTGTCGAGCATCTCGGTGATGGAGATGTTGACATCGATGGAGAGAAGTCTGGTGGCATATTCCTTGGCGTAGTCGAGGCATCGGTGGTCGTAGTCGGAGAGGTCGAAACCGTTCTCCAATTTGGTCTTCGCGTTCTGCGCGTCGGCGTACAGACGCACTCCGGCGTTCATCACCTGGCTGTGGTCCTCGCGGGTCTTCACGTTCTGGACTCTCTGCTTGAGTCGCGAGAGGGAGCGGAACGGGTCGATGATGATCTTTCCTGAATCCGAGTCGGAACGGAGGAACAACTGTCCCTCGGTGATGTAGCCGGTGTTGTCAGGAATGGCGTGGGTGATGTCTCCGTCGTTCAGCGTGGTCACGGCGATGATTGTGATTGAGCCGTCCGTCGGGAGCTGCACGGCCTTCTCGTAGATCTTCGCGAGATCCGAGTAGAGGGATCCCGGCATAGAGTCCTTGGAAGGGATCTGGTCCATACGGTTCGACACGATGGAAAGCGCGTCGGCGTACAGGGTCATATCGGTAAGCAGCACGAGAACCTTCTCGTTCTTGTCAACGGCGAAGTACTCTGCGGCGGCGAGGGCCATATCAGGCACAAGAAGACGCTCCACAGGCGGGTCTTCGGTGGTGTTCACGAAACAGATGATCCTGTCAAGGGCTCCAGCGCTCTCGAACGCCTGGCGGAAGAACAGGTAGTCGTCGTTGGAAAGTCCCATACCTCCGAGGATGATCTTATCCACGTCGGCTCTCAGGGCCACATCCGCCATAACCTGGTTGTACGGCTGGTCAGGATCGGCGAAGAACGGGATTTTCTGTCCTGACACGATGGTGTTGTTGAGGTCGATTCCGGCGATACCGGTAGGGATAAGCTCGGACGGCTGGCGTCTCTTGTAAGGGTTCACGGACGGGCCGCCGATCTCCCTTTCCTCACCTTCAACCTCCGGACCTCCGTCGATCGGCTTTCCGTAGGCGTTGAAGAAACGTCCGGAGAGCTGCTCGCTGACCTTGAGGGTAGGAGGTTCCCCGAGGAATGTCACCTCGGCGTTGGTAGGGATGCCCTCCGTGCCGGAGAACACCTGAAGGGTGACAAGATCACCCTTGGTCTTCACGACCTGGGCGAGCTTGCCGCCGACCACGGCCAGCTCGTCGTTGGAAACTCCCTTGGCCTTCAGTGAAACGGTGGCCTTGGTGATGGCTTCCAGCTTTGTGTATATTCTTTGATAAGCCTTATTTGCCATAGTCTTCTATGAGTTTGTGAATCTTTTGCGCGTAGTTCTCGAATTCCTGGCTGTGGAACTTCGTGTAGTTCATCTGGCGCAGGTCGTTGATGAGTTCCTTGAAGAATCCGCGGCACTTCTCGAAGTCCTCGAAGTCAAAGTCGATGTCGCAGATGTTCAGGACGAGGTCAAGCATATACTTCTGGCGATCCATCGGGCAGAGCGAGTCGGTCTCGTCGAAAGCGTCCTGCTGGAGGAATACGAAGTCGATAAGCTCTGACTTCCAGAAGCTTACGTGGTAGCCTACAGGAACACCGTCGTCTCCGAGGATGTTGATCTGCTCGTTAGCCTCGCGGCCGCGGCGCAGAAGGTTCTTCGCCTTGGTGACGTTGGCCACCCAGCCGCGCTCCACATTCTCGTCGAGCCAGGAGATGA
>CAYZKZ010000079.1:7750-12742 GCA_964479325.1 uncultured Muribaculaceae bacterium | reverse complement strand
ACCCATCACTCCGCTCTCGAATTCGAGGAGTTCTCCGGCCTCGGCGTTGGTCAGGCCGTACATTCTGGCCACTCCGTCGCTGACTTGCAGGACTTTGCCGATTTCCTCGAATTTGAGGCCGGTGTCGATTTCCTTCAGCTGCTCCAGAAGCACCTGGGAGATTTCACTTGGTTTTATGTTGTCCATACTAAACTATTCTTCTGTTCTTTTCTATGAATTGGCGACGGATGAGGTCAATCTGACGGGAGACGCTGGCATCCAGCCTCAGATCATCTACCTCGAAGACGAATCCGCCGATGAGGGTCGGATCGACTTTTGTCTTGAGTTCCAGTCGGCAGCCGGTCTGTTTCTCTACAAGATCCCGCAGGCGGGACTCAAGGGATGGAGTCCCCGGTCGCTGAGCCTGTCGAACCACAGCGACCGATGGGGAAAGCAGCGACGGGTCGGCGACGGTCAGGCGGGCGCACTTGATGTGACGCGAGCGGTAATATTCAGTGATGAATGTGATGAACACAAGGCGGACATCGCCGATGCGGCCGTTGCGGATCAGGAGCTGGATGAACTTGCGAAGTTCGGGGGCGAGGGCCTCCGGTCGCGGCGCTTCGACAGGCTCAGCGACCATCGACAGCATCGGTCGCTGAGCTTGTCGAAGCGCCGGGGATGCGACCGCCGCCTCGAAAAGGGCGAGCTTGCGGTCATCCGGTACAGACGGGTCATCAATGGCCCGGCGGAAGTCAGGCGAACCGTCCAGAGCGGCCTCGATGGCCTGAACCTGTGCGGCGACCAACTCACCGAAACCGGTCTCATCGACCAGTTTCAGAAGAGCCGTGGCGTAACGCGAAGCGATGATTCCTGTGTTCATAGCGGCATCAATTCTTCAAATCATTCCCGGAGGAAAGCTCATCGACCAACCGGCGGGCGAGGGCGGTCTGCTCGTCAGAATCCGAAAGGGTCTTTTTCAGCACCTTTCCGGCGACACTGACCGAAAGCAAGGCGACCTCCTTGCGGACATCCCTCAACGCACTCTCCTTCTCAGCGGCGATCTGCACGCGGGCCTGATCCAGAATCCGGGAAGCCTCGACACGAGCCTGCTCCTTAGCCTGCTCGACGATGTTGTCCCTCGAAGCCTCGGCCTCCTTCAGAATCCGGCTCTGCTCCCGCCTGGTCTCCTCGATCATCCGGGACTGTTCCTCAGCAAGGTTGCGGAGTCTTTCCTCCGCCTCCTTGGCGGCCTTGATGGAGTCGTTGATCCTCGCGGCCCTCTTCTCCACCGAGCCGGTGATCATAGGGAAGCCCCACTTCGCCAGCACAAAGAAGACGATGCCGAAGATCAGCGTCATCCAGACAAGCAATCCGAAATCAGGAGTAATGAGTGACATTGACTACTTCGCGATAAGACAAACCACGATTGCGAACAGACAGGCACCCTCGATAAGAGCGCTGACGATGATGGCAGTCATTCTGTAATGGTCAGCCTTCTCCGGCTGACGGGCTCCGGCCTCAAGGGAAGCCGTACCGATCTTACCGATACCAAAAGCCGCCGCAAAAGCCGCGAGACCTGCACCGAGAGCCGCACCTACCCTACCAAGGGAGAGAGCCTGAAGCAACATTGTTGAAAGTAACATAACTCAATTATTTTAAATTAACCAATATTATTCCGAAGTTTCCGGTTTCTGCCTCGACAGTCCGATGAAGACCGCGGACAGCATCGTGAAGACATACGCCTGGATGAAAGCCACAAGCAACTCCAGGCAATCCATAAACACGCCCAAGAGAACCGCCACGAAAGTGAGGCTGCCGTTCAAGGCCGCTCCCAACTCGGCGGTCAGGAAAATCACGGCCACGACGCCCAAGATCATAAAGTGACCGGCAAGGATGTTGGCGAAAAGCCTGACCATAAGGCTGAAAGGCTTGGTGAACATTCCGATGATCTCGATCGCCGGCATCAGCGGCAGCGGCACCTTGAGCCAAGTCGGCACGTCAGGCCAAAGGATGTCCTTCCAGTAGTGCTTGTTACCGAAGATGTTGACAATGAAGAACGTGAACAACGCCAAGACAAGAGTCACGGCGATGTTGCCGGTGATGTTCGCTCCGCCCGGGAAGAACGGCACGATTCCCATCAGGTTGTTTATGAATATGAAGAAGAACGCTGTCAGCAGGTAAGGCGAGTACTTTTTGTAGTCCTCCCCCACGCAGCTCTTGATGACATCGTCCTCGATCATCGTCACAAGCATCTCCATCAGGCCGACCCCGCCTTTCGGGGCTTCCTCGCGGGCGTCGTGCTTTCTGTACCATCGGGCGGTTCCCAACACGATGAAAAGCAGCAGGGCGCAGTTGATCAGCAGCCCGGCGACATTCTTGGTGATGGAGAAGTCCCAAGGACGGACCTCTGATCCGTCAGCGGCACGCTCGACGATCTTGTTCTCGTAACGGCTTCCGGCGGGGGCGATGTAGAAGCCTTCGTACTCACCGTGTTCCAGATGACGGGAACTGAAGATGTGAAGGCCGCCGCCGGTCTTGCTGATGACGATCACAGGCAGCGGAATGCTGACAGGATGGCCTTTCACGGTGGTGATGTGCCACTCGTACGAGTCACGGACGTGGCCGTAGAGGTACTCGTCCATGTCGAAGCCGCCAACCGGTTGGTGAGCCTGTCGAACCACCGGCGCTTCGATGGTTGGTGAGCTTTGTCGAACCACAAGCTCAGCGACCGAGGAAACCGAGTCAGCAGCTGGCTGGCGCGCTTCGACGGTTGGTGAGCTTTGTCGAACCACAGCGACCGACGAGACCGGCTCAGCGACCGGTTGAGCGACCGGGGCGGCCGTCGAGGCCGTCAGCGCCAACGGAAGCAAAAGCGCAATGAATATGATTACCCACTTTCTCATCACAACTCCACGCAAGCGACAATGTGATTGTCATTCACCTCTACAAAGCCGGAGGAGATCTCCACGCTCTCCGTCTTGTCACCGGACTTGAAGACAATCCTGCCCTTCTCCAGCGACGAGACCAAAGCCGCGTGATCCCTCAGAACCTCGAAACGCCCCTTTGACCCCGGAAGCTCCACTGAGTCAACCGTGGCGTGAACCAATGTCCTTTCCGGGGAAATGACATCCAACACTATTTCTGAAGGTTTCACTGACATATTCGTAAAGCGTTCTCCGGTATATTCCTAATTATTTGGCATTGGCAAGGATCGCCTCGCCCTTCTTTATCGCGTCCTCCAAAGTTCCGACATTGAGGAACGCCTGCTCCGGCAGGTAATCCACCTCGCCGTCAAGGATGCGGCGGAAGCCGTCGATAGTGTCCTTGATGTCAACCATCACGCCCGGAACGCCGGTGAACTGTTCGGCGACGGCGAACGGCTGCGACAGGAACCTCTGCACGCGGCGGGCGCGGTTCACCGTCAGCTTATCCTCATCGGAAAGCTCGTCCATACCAAGGATGGCGATGATGTCCTGAAGCTCCTTGTTCCTCTGAAGGATCTGCTTGACCCTCTGCGCGGTGTCGTAATGGTCCTGTCCGACGATGTTCGGATCGAGGATTCTGGAGGTTGACTCCAGAGGATCGACAGCCGGGTATATTCCTAACTCAGTGATTTTTCGGCTCAGCACCGTGGTTGCGTCAAGGTGCGAGAAGGTTGTCGCAGGCGCCGGGTCCGTCAAGTCATCCGCAGGGACATAGACCGCCTGCACGGAAGTGATGGAGCCGTTCTTCGTCGAAGTGATGCGCTCCTGCATTTGACCCATCTCGGTGGCAAGCGTAGGCTGGTAGCCCACGGCGGAAGGCATACGGCCAAGAAGCGCCGAAACCTCCGAACCCGCCTGAGTGAATCTGAATATGTTGTCGATGAAGAAGAGGATGTCCCTCGGCCCGTCACCCTTGTCGCTGTCACGGAAGGACTCCGCAAGGGTCAGTCCGGAGAGAGCGACTGAGGAACGCGCTCCCGGCGGTTCGTTCATCTGACCGAAAACCATCGCCACCTGCGACTTCTCAAGCTCGTTCCTATCCACCTTGGAGAGATCCCAGTGACCCTCCTCCATCGACTTGACGAACTCGTCGCCGTACTTGATGACACCTGACTCGATCATCTCTCTGAGCAGGTCGTTGCCCTCCCTGGTACGCTCCCCCACTCCGGCAAAGATTGAGAATCCGTTGTGCTTCTTGGCGATGTTGTTGATCAACTCCTTGATAAGCACGGTCTTGCCGACTCCGGCACCTCCGAAAAGGCCGATCTTTCCACCTTTCAGATAAGGTTCGAGAAGGTCGATGACCTTGATTCCGGTGTAAAGCACCTCCTGAGAGGTCTTCAGATCCTCGAACTTAGGCGGTTCTCTGTGAATAGGCAAGGAATTGTCCTCGTTCAGATCGCCGAGACCGTCAATCGAGTCCCCGACCACATTCATAACCCTGCCTCTGATCTGCGCCCCTGTGGGCATCGAGATCGGAGCGTTCGTGGCCACGGCCCTAAGACCGCGCCTGAGTCCGTCGGTGGAATCCATCGCCACACACCTGACAGTGTCCTCTCCGATGTGCTGCTGGACCTCGATGACAAGATCCTTACGGCCTTCGCCTCTCTCGACACGCAACGCGTCGTGGATGCTCGGCAGCCCCGACTCCTCACCAGCGGACAAATCAAAATGAACGTCCACAACAGGTCCGATGACCTGCGAAATGTACCCTATGTTCTCTTTTTGCGCCATCTCTGAATATGGTTGTTAACTTGCCGCCCTCGCAGGCAGCGAAAGTAGTCTGCTGAAAAATTCGCGCCAAGTTAGTGCAAATTTCCCAAAAAGACAAAAAAGCGGGCCGATTTTGACATCAGACCCGCCTTTTTTCAGACTTTTTGATAGTTTCGATAGATCCTATCGCTATTACTTAAGTTTCTTGTAGCCGTACTGCGCGGTGTCACCAAGCTCAATCTCGATCTTCATCAGACGGTTGTACTTGGCGATACGTTCTGTGCGGCTGAGGGAACCGGTCTTGATCTGGCCG
>CAYZKZ010000079.1:0-7740 GCA_964479325.1 uncultured Muribaculaceae bacterium | reverse complement strand
GATGTCGGCGATAGTGGTGTCCTCAGTCTCGCCTGAACGGTGAGAGGTTACGGTCGTGTAGCCGTGACGGTGAGCCATCTCGATCGCGTCGAGAGTCTCGGTCAGAGAGCCGATCTGGTTAACCTTGATGAGGATAGAGTTACCGGCACCCATCTTGATACCCTTCTCAAGGTACTTGGTGTTGGTAACGAAGAGGTCGTCACCGACGAGCTGGCACTTTCCACCGATGGCGGCGGTGAGCTTAACCCAGCCTTCCCAGTCTTCCTCGCTGAGGCCGTCCTCGATGGAGTCGATAGGGTACTTGCTGATGAGTTCCTCAAGGTAAGCGATCTGCTCCTCGGTGGAGAGCTTCTTTCCCTCTGGATCCTTGGCGAGACCGGTCTTGAGCTGCTTGTAGTCGTAGAAGAACTTGTCTCCCTCCTTGAAGCAGAACTCGGAAGCGGCGCAGTCCATAGCGATGGTAACGTCAGCGCCTGGCTTGTAGCCAGCCTTCTCGATGGCCTCCACAATGCAGTCGAGAGCGTCGTTGATGCCCTTGAGAGCAGGAGCGAAACCACCTTCGTCACCGACAGCGGTAGAGAGTCCGCGACCCTTCAGAACCTTCTGGAGAGCGTGGAACACCTCAGCGCCCATTCTTACGCCCTCTGCGATGCACTTGGCGCCTACAGGACGGATCATAAACTCCTGGAAAGCGATAGGAGCGTCAGAGTGGGCTCCACCGTTGATGATGTTCATCATCGGGACAGGAAGAACGTGTCCGTTCGTTCCGCCGATGTAGCGGTAAAGCGGAATGTCAAGATAGTTGGCGGCGGCGTGAGCGACAGCGAGGGAAACGCCAAGGATGGCGTTCGCCCCGAGGTTGCTCTTGGTAGCGGTGCCGTCGAGTTTGATCATAGCCTCGTCGATAGCCCTCTGCTCAAGGCAGGACATACCGATGATCTCAGGAGCGATCTTCTCGTTGATGTTGGCGACAGCCTTGAGGACTCCCTTTCCGCCGTAGCGCTTAGGGTCTCCGTCACGAAGCTCAAGAGCCTCGTTCTCACCGGTTGACGCACCTGAAGGAACTGAAGCGACACCGATGATGCCGGACTCGAGTTCAACCTCACACTCAATCGTAGGGTTTCCTCTTGAATCAAGAATCTCCCTGCCTGTAACACGTACAATTCTCATAATAAATGTAATATTGACTAACTGTTGGTTATATTCTCAAAAAAAGGCCGGGGTTTGAAACCCAGCCTTTTGTATGTTCATAGTGTCCCTTGACTACTTAACAAGGCAGACAGCCACACGGTTCTCCTCAGGAGTCTCGAACGGATTGACGGTGTCACCGAAGTATTCAGTGATGATCCTGTCCTTGTCGATGCCGGCGGCAACGATGGCCTCAGCAACAACCTCAGCTCTCTTCTCGGAGAGGAACTTGTTTCTCTTGGCGGTACCGGTGGCCTTGTCAGCGTAGCCGGAAACACGTACCTTGGTGTCAGGGTTGGCCTTGAGAGCCTCGACAACCTCGTCGATCTTGAGCTGCTCGCTCTCGCGGATGTCCCACTTGTTGATGACGAAGAGGATGTTGCGAGAGAGTGACTCGAATGCAGGAACGACCTCTACCTTCTCCTCTACGACTGGCTCTGGTTCAGGTTCTGGCTTAACAACTGGCGCAGGGGCCGGTACAGGAACAGGTGCAGGAGCTGGCTTAGCCTTGCCGAAGCTGAAGGTAAGACCGGCGAGAGCCTTGATCTGGAAGTCAGCCTTTGAACCCTTCTTTGAGTTGAAGTGGTCGTTAAGGAAGCTGCAGTTACCCTCGATGTTGAAGGCGATAACGTCAGAGAGTCTGATGTTGAGACCGAGACCGGTTCTGAACGCAGGGGAAAGCTTGTTGTCCTCCCAAAGGTAGCCGTCAACGAATTTGTTGACACCCTTTTCTGTGCCTGCCTTCTGGATGTCGTTGGCCTCATCGTTGTTGAAAGCGTAGTTCACGCCGACACCACCGAAGATGTAAGGATTGAGGGTTCTGTCGAACTTGTAGCCAGCGAAGATGGACGCAACGTCGATCATCAAATCAGCGGCTCCCTCTACATAGTTGAACTTATAAACCTCAGTCGGGGCATTGACAGCACCTTTACCCTGCCATCCGTTGACATTGAGTCTGGCTCCGAAAACAGGAGAGAACTGATAGCCGAATGAAACAGCGGCTGATGGAGAGATGAGGTCAGAGAATGTGGTCTCACCGATTGTGTGAGCCGCACCACCCTGAAGCTGCATAAACCAATAAGGGTCGAAGTCCTTCTTCTGTGCGTTCGCCACGGACAGAGAAGCAACAAGCGCTGCGCTTGCAAGAATAGCGAAAATACGTTTCATAATATTATTGAATATAATTTTGCACAAATAACGATGCTAAATTACGACAATTTTTCCAATCTGCAAAATATATCAATTATTTAGCAGTTTTCACGATGGAAAGAGGCTATGGTACAATCAAGACAAATTGTTATCTTTGCGGCTGATGAGGCTGATTCAACAGCCGGTTGAATGAATATATTATGAGGGACAGAAAACAGAGACACTTATTCACGCTGACGGCGGGGCTGGCGGTGATGATATTCCTAACTGGTGCGTCCGTCTCGTGCCTTGCCAACAGAAAAGAGGGGCGAGCCGAGTCTGGCGGGGATCAAAGGGAAACCGTACAGGCGAATATCGGGACGAAGGTAGGGCCTAAGGCAACACCTCAGGTTCAGGACAAGAAGCCCGCCAAGAAGGTGGTTCGGCTGCTCACGTTCGAGGAGGAAGTCCACGATTTCGGGGACATCACCAAAGAGGACGGCCCTCAGACGTGCGTATTCAAGTACTCCAATCAGACGGACACGACAATTTTGATCTTAAATGTCAGGACAACCTGCGAGTGCACAAAGGCGGAGTGGACAAGAAAACCTATAAAGCCTGGAGAATCAGGAGAGATCAAGGTGACTTACGCCAACGAGGCGGAGCCGCACTACTTTGACAAAGGGATACTCGTTCAGACATCAACCTGGGGCAGGGCGATCCTGCTCAGGATAAAAGGGACGGTAAAGGAGAAGGTAGAGGCAAACAGCGAGAAAGAGAAAGAAGAGAAGTAGAAAGATCAGAGAGGAAGGGAAGCGGAGCGAGGCCGAAAGGGAACTTATCATAAATGAATATGGCCGGGAAACTGCGGAGCAGTTTTCCGGCCATTATCTAATGGGGAGCCGTCTGGGGAATTAGTCCTACAGACAGGCGACAATGGGCAGACGATTAAATCAAAGTAAAAAGCCACGACTATTCTGCCAGTTTCTCGATTTCGGAACGTGAAAGCCCAGTGACCGAGGCAAGAGTATCCTCCGAGACTCCGGCTTTCAGCAAGGCCTTGACAAGGGACCTGCGGTCTTCCTTCTTGCCTTCTTGCCTTCTTCCCTGCCTTCTTCCCTGCCTTCCTCCTTGCCTTCCTCCTTGCCTATTTCGATGCCTTCGGAAAGTCCCTTCCGATAGCCAAGCTCGTGACCGCCCTCGATGTACGGCTGCATATCTTCCAGTGTCATCATATCGTTGAAGTATTCTTTAATGTCATTCTCACTGAGATTCCGGACGGTCATAGCCTCCACAACCCGTTGGAACTGACCATAGTTCCCTCTCCTCAGCTCAACAAAGTTAGTGATATTTCTGAATATTCCGCACCATCCCGCCACCGGACTCTCGAAATTCTTGGTCAGGCGCATCACTCTCGGCAACTCGAAGAAGTAGATGGAAACAGGCACAAGTGTATTTTATAATCTCTTGATTGACAATCGATTCCGCATCCGTGCCATTCCGTTTGCCCCGGCAGAGAGTTGTAAGTAACTTATAGTCAAAGAGAAACGAATTGCATTAGAGTGAGTGGTTACGGGGAATGCGGGGATGCGGGGACACGGGGATGCGGGGACACGGTGAAACGGAATTGCGGCGAGACGAGGGGGAGAGGTGGACGGAGAAAAGTGGGAAGGGCAATTCTGTCAGCGGAAGCGAGCGGTTGCGGGGATGCGGGGAACGGAATTGCGGCGAGACGAGGGGCAGAGGTGGATGGAGAAAGGGGTGGAACGCAAATCTGTGCGTAGTAAAAGGAACGGCAAGGAAAAGGGAGAAGCAAACAGCGAGGGGAGAGACAAAAAGCAAGGTAGAGAAAGAAGCGAAGTAGGAAGGAAGATAGATAGAAAGAAGAAAAGAAAAGAGAAGAGGAGCGAGAGGAGGGGGAAAAGAGAAGAAGGAGGGAACAGAGGGACAGGATGGAATAATGGAATATTGGGGGAGATGGGAAGATGGGAAGGTAAAAAAAGGTAGGGGAAATGTGAAAAGGCTGGAGAAAAAGGAAAGGGAAAGGAGAAGGAAAGGAGAGGAAAAGGAGAGAACAGAGAGAGGAAAGGAGCGGAGCGAGGAGACCCAAAGGGAACTTATCATAAATGGAAATGGCCGGGAAACTGGGGGACAGTTTTCCGGCCATTATCTAAAAGATGACTTGCCTGAGAAATTAATCTTATAGACTGGCTACAAGTGGGCAAGTTAAACACCACTGCCATCGTGTGGCGGACGTCAGCTGACTTGAGCAAGACGGAGGGGTGGGGCTTACATCAGGGTAAAACACCACGCCATCGTATGGCGCACGTCAGTTGACTTGAGCAGGACGGAGGGGCGGGGGTTACATCAAGGTGAAATACCAGTTGCCTTCGATCTTTAGGGCGTTTAGGGCGAAGGCGGTCGAAAGGAGCTTGGACTCATCCTCGGAGTGGCCGAAGGAGACTCTGAACTTCACGACATTGTGGTCAGGGTCGATGAATGAGTAGCTCTCAAGGCTGGCCTGACGGAGATTCATCCTCTCAAACTGAGCGGTCGCAGAGGCAACCTTCTCGGAAGAGATCTGGAACAAGGTGTCATTCTGGACCTGTCCCAAACCGTCCAATGCTCCGCTGACATCACCGGCGATGATCTTGTCAACGATGGACTGGGCGCGGCTGAGCACCTCGGAGGTGTCGGCTGCCGTCAATTCAGAAAGGAAAATCTCCTCACGGGTCAGTTCGCGCTTCGGCTTTCGTCCTGAACAGGAAGAGAACGCCAGAAGGACAACAACAGCGGTGATAAGCGCCAAAAGGTATGATTTTGAGCGAAACATCATAACTATCCATTAAGTAATCCTTAAATAATAACTTGGTAATCTTTGATTGTCTTTTCGGTCTATATGCCTTTTCTCATCAGTCGTGTGCCACCGGCACACTCCTTCTTCCAAAAGACATCTATCCTCGAAAATACTGCCAAACCTTTACCAACTTATTTTTTAACGCTTACTAAAAAGGTGCGCACCGCAGAACGATGCGCACCCATTCAAACTATGTTAGAACCTAACTAAAGAGTAGGTTTAACAGTCACATCAAGTTTTGTCTTGATCACACCCCAAGTGTAGGTAACCTCAACAGGCAGACGGAGCATAAATGATGTCTCAACATTGTTACCATTGTTCTGGTAATGCAGGTAACCAAGCTTCTTAACAAGTCTGTCGTAACCTTCCTGACTCTTAAGCTGGCCAGGAGCGATTGTGCCTGTGTAAGAGATCTTAAGACCAGTCGCAGGAACAACCACACGATCAGAATAAGCACCTGTGCAATGAGAGAGCACAATGTCCTTAGTCACTGTAGAAAGTTTAGTCTTATCAAGATCACCATTCTGAAGGGTGGTGGTCACATTGTCTAAGTCAAACTTAATGTTGCTTACGTTGTAGTACATAAAGTACCAGAGGTGATCGAACTCAGGGGTAACGAACTTGCCTTTATCTCCTCTCCAATCAGTGAATGTGAGGACATCAAGAAGGTCAATGTTAGCGTCAGCGGTGTTAGCGTCAGCGCCGTCAACAAACTTCTCGCCTGGCACAGCCTCAAGGTTGAGAGGACGGAGGAAGTAGTAAGGGTTAACCTGACTTGAAAGAGCGGTAACTACAGCGCAATCAGCAGAACTCTTAAGAACCACACCGATGTTGGCGTAAAGCTCAGCAGCGGACTTAGGAACTGAAGGAGTAGCGTTGAGAAGCTTCTTGGCAGTCTCGTTGTTCTCGAAGGTAACAGTACCGTTGTTCTGATCGATTGTGGCGATCACAACACCGTTAGCATAAAGCTTGTCGTTAGCGTAGATACCCTTAGTGTAGTCAGCAGAGAACTTGTCTTCAATCTCAGCGATGTTGTCATTGTCAACAGTGAACTTAGCATCATCGTAGAGGTCAAAGATCTCCTTGGAATCAACAGTAAGCTGAACACCGTCGATTGTTGTCTGCTTAGGAGCGAAGTAGTACTTGTAAACAGGCTTCTCAACCTCCTTGCCAGCAACAGTGAAGACAGGCTCATTGCCTACCCAAACCTGATTGATAGGAGTTGTCCACACGGCAGGAACTGGCTGGTTAGGCTCAGCGTTAGGAACCTTCACATTAAGAATAGCCTTAGCCTCATTGTCGAACCAGTAGTTAGAAAGCTTAACACCTACAGTGCCGGCAGCGTTCTTAGAGAGGACAATTCTGACAGGAACATAAACACCCTCGAACTCATCCTCAACAGGATTAGCCTCAGCATTGCGAACGAAGACATACCTTAACCAGATTGTCGTTGAGTGTCCATCCATCTTGTAGATCTTGGAAATCTCCTCAGGAGTGAAAGCAATCTCAAGATGTGACTTCCCATCCTTATCGACTATCTCAGTAACTTTACCAAGAGCGTCTGTAGCAGCAACCTGAGTGAACTTATTATCCTTTCCAAGCTTGTACTGAACAGCATTGCCAGCTACATACTGGAGAGCATAAACATTCTTAAACTCAGTCTCGTTCTCAATCTCAACCGCTCCATAAACCTTGTCTATTGAAGTAATGTTGGCAACGAAATTCTGGCAACTAACGATAGTATGCTCGAACTTATACTCATCAGACTTGATGTAATCCTCAGGCTTAATGAGCACCTTGATGTAACCATAAGAAACAACAGCTCCATCCTTAGTAACGAGAGAAACACGAACAAGCGGCTGCCTGTCGATGGTGGCAGGAGAAACCTCACCGTTCACGCGTGGAGTAAGGACACCGGTCTCAGGATCGATGGATGCGAAAGAACTCTCAGAAGCCTTGTCACCATCAAGATAGTAATCTACAAGTTCGAACTTGTAAGAAAGACCATAGTCATTATTTGGATAGTCCTCCTCATAGACACCATCATAACATATACCGTCCTTATAAGAAGACTTAGAAGTGAGAGAGCTGATGTAATAGTGAGTCTGAATAAGCTTCTTGATGTCAAGAGTCTTCTTGTAATCAACAGTCAGCTCATAAGAGTTCTCAATAGCGCCTTTGGTATTATTAAACAAGTGATTTGTAGGCTGATTGTACTTACAAGCATTCTGAGAATGGCCATACTGGTTGTTGATATAAGAAATAGCATCAACGTGGAACCTAGACTCATAAATACGAGCGTAGTCAGAAGTGATGGTAGTGTCCTTATCACCCTTTCTCACAGTAGCCTGAAGGGCAAATACAGTTATACTATCTATTGCTGTTGGAGTTGTAGGTCCTACTTCCTTGTTAGGAACAATAGTCTTATTTGACTTAAGGTTGACAACAAGGTTGCCGTCCTTAGTCTCAACGAACTCGGCCTCATAGGCAGCAGCGGCTTCAGCCCTTGTGCTGCTAACAGACTCAACATCCCTTGAGAGAACCTTAAGAGCGTTGTCCGCGGTGAG
>CAYZKZ010000078.1:0-12989 GCA_964479325.1 uncultured Muribaculaceae bacterium | reverse complement strand
CTGAATAGAACTAGGCAATTTGACACTACATAACGAAATGCAGCCGTTAAAGCAAGAAACTGGCACTATAGTTAATCCCTCATCAATTTCCACAGAAGCCAAAACTGAACAATTTTGAAATGCAAGTTCTCCTATAGAAATAACACTACTGGGAATTATAACTTTTGTCAGCAGCTTACAACCCGCAAAAGCATGGAATCCAATTAATTGCAGGCCAATAGGAAACTCTATTGTTTGGATTTTTGCATTCATAAACGCATCATCACCAATCTTAATAAGTTTTTCAGGTAACACAATTGCAGAAAGAGGGCAGCCGTTAAACGTTTCATCCTCTATTGTAGTAATCAATGGAGGCAAATCAATAGAGGTCAAATGTCTGCAGCCGTTAAAAGCCGACTTCCCGATAGAGGTAACGCCTGCAGGGATATTTATGGCTGTCAAAAGTAAGTCCCCATTGAAGGCATTCTCCCCAATAGTTGTTACTGTGCTAGGAAGTTTAATTGTTACTAAATTATGTGTCCCTAAAGTTTCTTCATAGAAAGCATTTACACCTATAGTCGTAACCGGAGCATCGAAAACTATTTTGCCGTTACCGTTCGAATATTCATTAGAGACAATATTGGCTCCGAAAGCATCCTTGTTAAAAGGTTCAACCTTACGATTCTGATAATTAGCGGTGTAATAGATAACATTATTCGGACTTAACACCGTCACATCACAATATGCTGAAAAGCCAGCTGCGATAACCTCAATTTTAGTCACTCCTGTTTTAATAGCACTCACTTTACCATCACTCACCTTCGCCACCGACTCATCAGAGGATCTCCACACCACCATCTTGTCTGTGGCATTATCAGGTTTTACAGTCGCAATTAAAGTCGCAGTTTCTCCCTCAACCAATGTAATGTTCGTCTTATCCAATGTCACGCCTGTCACCGGAACAATAACAGTCACAACACATTCCGCAACTATATTCCCACTCCTTGCAGCAATTGTCGTCTGCCCTGATTTAAGTGCGACAACTTTACCTTCAGACACAGTTGCTACAGACGCATTGGAGGAAGACCAAATCACTGTCTTGTCTGTCGCATTATCCGGCTTAACCGTGACTGCCAAAGTCGCCGTCTCACCCACCGCCAACGAAAGGCTCGTCTTGTCAAGTGATATTGACGCAACAGGGACTGTCACCGTAACGGAGCACTCGGCTGACTTGCCGCCGCACTTGGCGGTGATGGTCGCTTTGCCGGACTTCACTGCCGTTACCTTGCCGTCGGAGACCTTGGCGACGGACTCGTCGGAGGATGACCAACTTACATTCTTGTCGGTCGCATCGGCGGGGCTTACAGTGGCGGTCAAGGTCGCCGTCTCACCCACGGCTAAAGAAAGGGAGGTCTTGTCAAGCGATATTGACGCAACAGGAACTGTCACCGTGACGGCGCACTCGGCGGTCTTGCCGCCGCACTTGGCGGTGATGGTCGCTTTGCCGGACTTCACTGCCGTCACTTTGCCGTCGGCGACTTTGGCGACGGACTCGTCCGAGGATGTCCAACTTACATTCTTGTCGGTCGCATCGGCGGGGCTTACAGTGGCGGTCAGAGTTTCCGTATCTCCCACCTGCATAGACAAGGATGTCTTGTCGAGAGTGATCGATGTCACGGGAATCTCCTTGGCGGAGACCTTCACACTACAGGTGGAGGACTTTCCTCCGGCGCTGGCTGTAATTGTGGCTGTGCCTTCCTTCAAGGCAGTGACAGTGCCTGAATTGACACTGGCAACTGAGGTGTTGGACGAGGCCCAGGTCACTCCGTCATATTCAGCGTCCTTTGGCAGGACTGTGGCGACAAGACTGAACGTCTCTCCCTCAACCATCTCGATTGTTGCTGTGCTCAGCGATACGGAGGAGACTTCAATCGGAGATTCATTTTGCGCACACGCAGCCAAGAATGGCAGAAAGAGTGCGAGACATAAGAATTTTAATGATTTCATAAATTAAGGCTATTCTAAAATCGTTTAATTTTTTTTTGCAAATGAACAACATTATCTTGTAACGACAATAATCATTTTGGTTCATTTACATTATGCAAATTATTGCGGAATAAACTACCCAAGTCAGATATTCTTTTCGTAAAGATATTGATTAAGTTTCTTCTCACGTTATTAAGGCCTTGGGATGCATACGCCTAACTCTATGCAGTCATCATCTTCCCAAGTTGTGATGTCATTCATCTTATTGAGGCCAACAAATAGAATAGGATAAGCATTCCCTGTTGACTGATCGTAGGCCGTCCAATCGTCACGACCTACATTTCGAGAAAACACGACATTGATCACTGTCTCATTTCCTTCAGCATTAACCTCAACAAGATCAGCTGTGTAATACGGCCTGAAGTTCGGATCAGTGGAGCCGTGGAATCGTAAATTCCTGATAAACATAACAAATACAACTTTAAAGCCCAGCTCCGGCGGCTGATTAAGTTTGTACAAAAAGAAAGTGTGGAGCCGATTCGTTTATCTCTGAAGAGGCTCTGACAAAGCCCGAAAGTTAATAAACGGAAACAATCCCCACACCTGTATCGTTGAGTGTAGGGAACACGCAAACGAATACAGTACCTATGTTTACATCCAAATAAAATTGGAGTGAGCTTCTCCGAAGCTCATGATGGACGCTCAACGGGACCTGCGGCCCCTGCCGCTGGGGCTTCCCCGCGAAGTTTTTCATGAGTTTGGATAAGGGAAAGCCACCGAAATTTTGATTACCTTTAAAAAATACGGAAAGAAAGATCAACCAAAACACGGTGGCAATGAATACACAAAGTAAAGAATTATCCTTCAAAGGACAAAACATCTACGTTGGGATAGACGTGCATCTGAAGAGCTGGTCGGTGACTCTGATGTCCGAGACCGCGCTGCTGAGGAGGTTCAGCCAGAGCCCGGATCCCGACGCCCTGCACGCGCATCTGGTGAGGAACTACCCCGGTGCGGAGTACCACTCGGTGTACGAGGCCGGATTCTGCGGTTTCTGGATACACCACAGGTTCGTCGAGCTCGGGATGCGCAGATTTGCAGCAAAAACCGCAGCTGAATATGCCGGAGCGGTCACCTTCAGGCTATTCTGTCTTGGAGCAAGCTTTGCAGATCTTATTCGTGGCGGCTAAATCATTTATTATCAATATGATAAAGCACTCTACTTCCAAGCATTCATACGGGGAGAAGAGCATATCATTTGATTGATTATCAACATTTTAGCCGCCACGACAAATGTGACTTGACGCAAAACCGTCCCGTCGAATCAACATCGACAGGACTACCAAACAAAGGCCGGACAGCGAGATCACCTCTTTATCCGCCAAATCATCATCCGCCATATTGAGACCTACTCGACGAAGACCGGAGGGGCAAACGCTGATTCACAGACTTGTGCAAAAGATCACCTCGCCACGGGTTTGCATCCCTCCGCAGTTCTCCAGCCCCTTTCGTGGCGCACATTCCGGCACTTCTGTTGCCCCCAAAAGCCATAAACGCCCGTTTTCGCCGACGGATTTTCAGCAAAAACCGCAGCTGAATATGTCAGAGCGGCATTCCATAGGCAATTCTGTTTTGGTGAGTAGAGGCCGAACGGCCTTGTACGGATGCGCAGAAGGGATTCGTCATCAGGATGGGGAAACAGAATTTCACGGCAAACGGCTCTGAACGGGCATATTCACAGCGTATGGATGCAATTCTGTGGCTGCCGACGGAATAAATTCCAGATGCCGATATAAAAACCGACGATTGTGGGAAAATTTTTCCGATGATTGTAAAAAACAAACCGTTCCGGAAAGCATTCACCTCCGCATAAGCCAGCGAAAACATTCCTTACGGCAGCGCCGGGCGGAGAGAGGCCTCATATCCCCGTCTTGCTAAAACTTGAAAAGGCTCTCCTTGTAGCGGCAGGTCAGCGAGCGACAAGCATTTTGCAAAAATTTAAGTGTATTTGCGCAACAAAAATTTAAGTGTAACTTTGCAACAATAATTTAAGTGTAACACCACGGCATTATGGCAACACCCTCAGAAAAACTTGCGTCATCACTTGATGTGTTGAAAAAAATTCAAGACGCAAAAAATACTCCGATCATCAAGTCTTCAGACATCAGCCGGACACATCTGGAGCGTCTTGTCCAAAATGGATTTCTGATGAAAGTAATCGGAGGATGGTATATTCAGTCAGATCCTTCCGCCGTATCGGGAGACACCACCGTCTGGTACATCTCATATTGGCGATTTATTTCTGAATATGTGCGAGAGAAATTGAAAGAAGAGTGGTGCCTTTCCGCGGAAGTTTCATTGGACATTCTGACCGGGAACTGGACAGTACTGCCACAGTTGACGGTTCGATCACCAAAATGCAGCAACTCAAGTGTGACACTTCCTTTCGGATGCAGCATATTCTTTCTAAGAGCAGAGTGTGCCACCAATATCATTAAAGAAAGTAGATATGGACTGAATGTCTATAGTGTTCCTGAAGCGCTGGTTATGGCTTCTCCTGTTTTCTTTCAGCGAAGCGGAATTACCGCCAGAACGGCACTGACCGCCATAAAGGACTCTTCCGAGATCCTTCCGTACCTACTTGACAAAGGGCGTTCCTCACGCTCCGGAAGGCTGGCTGGTGCGTTCAGGAATGTCCAGAGACCTGCAATATCCGACGAGATTCTGTCCACAATGGAGCGTTTCGGCTATAATGTGCGAGAAGAAGACCCCTTTACCGAAAAGTACGAATTCGCAAGAGACCCTTCTCCTTATGCGACAAGAATCCGGTTGATGTGGAAAAGTATGCGGGATGCGGTAATGGCAGTGAAACCACCTGTCCCTGCCAAGGTTGACATTGATGACTACATAAGGGACATCGATGACAGGTACAGGTTGGATGCGTACCATTCATTGTCGATCGAAGGCTACAAAGTGTCAGAAGAGTTGATCGAGAAGGTTAGAAGCGGCAATTGGAAGCCGGACGAAAACGCATCTGACAGAGATGACAAAGCAGCTCTTGCGGCACGGGGATATTGGCAGGCCTTTCAGGAGGTGAAGAAAAGCATAATGTCAATATTAGACGGTAAAGATGCGGGAGAGGTAGTGGAGAAAGACCACAGAACGTGGTATCAGGAGATGTTCGCTCCGTCCGTAATGGCCGGCATAATTAAAGCAGGAGACATCGTTGGCTACAGATCAGCCCAAGTCTATATCCGAAACTCTATGCACACACCGCTCAATCCAGAGGCGGTCAGGGATGTGATGCCAACGCTGTTTGACCTGCTCAAAAACGAAAAGGAAGCCTGGGTAAAAGCCGTACTTGGCCATTTCCTCTTCACCTTTATCCATCCGTATATGGACGGCAACGGAAGGATGGGAAGATTCTTGATGAACGTGATGTTAGCCTCCGGCGGATACAGATGGACCGTCATCCGGAAGGAAGTACGTGACCAATATATGTCAGCACTCGAACGGGCAAGTGTTCAAGGGGACATCAGCGAATTCGCAGCATTTCTTTCAAACATCGTCAAAGGAATATAACAAGAGCGAATATGCCAAAAACGCTCCATCTCCCCCTTACGGCAGCGCCGGGCGGAGGAGGCCGCCGATGGCGGAGGTCTCGATCAGGAAGCCGTCGTGGCCGTAGGGGGTCTCGATTTGGTGGTACGCTGAGCCGGGGATCAGGGCGGAGAGAGGCTTCATGTCCTCCGGAGGGAAAAGCTCGTCGGAGGACATACAGACGAAGGTGCAGTCGGCATTGATTCCGGACAGGGCGGCGGCGACACCTCCACGGCCACGGCCTACGTTGTTGCTGTCAACCTCGTCACAGACATAGAGATATGAATAGGCGTCCCAGTCCTTGACGAACTTGGAGGTCTGGTGACGGTAGTAGGAGCCGACCTTGCCGGCGAACACGGTGTCGTCACTGTCCTCGTTCTGCTTGAAAAGGCCCTCCTCGCAGCGGTAGGTCAGCAGGGCGATGGCGCGGGCGGCCTTCAGACCCTCCATCCCGCCATTCAGATCCCGATGCTCCTTGAAGGTCGGATCGGCCAGAAGGGCGAGGCGGCTGGCGGCGTTGAAACCGGCGAGCCACGGAGTCACGCGGGCGCCTGTCGCGATAAAGAATATCTTGCCGAACATCCCAGGACGCATCACGGCCCACTCAAAGGACATAAATCCGCCCATAGAAGTCCCGATCAGCAGATCAATCCTCTCTATTCCAAGACGTTGCCTCAACAAATCGAAGGCTCGTACCGTGTCCCTGACGGTAATGCGAGGGAAATCAAAATAGTAAGGTTTTCCGGTAGCAGGATTCGTGGAGGCTGGCCCGGAAGAGCCGCAGGCCGATCCAAGCACGTTGGCGCAGATGACAAAGTACTTCCCGGTGTCAATCAACTTCCCCGGCCCGACCAACGCAGGCCACCACTCCCCTTCCGGATCGGAGCTGGCCGTCAAGGCGTGGCAAAGCCAGATCACCTTCATTCCTGGGGAATATTCAAACGGCGAGGTGTGATATACCAACTCCAACCCCTCGACGCTTCCCCCAGCCTCGAACTCAAATGTTCCCTCGAACCTACAACTGTGTCTTATCATCTCTCAAAGGTGTGAATGAATATCCCTTCCCGCGCAGTTCCCTGATCAGCCCCGGCAACTTGTCGTAGAATTTGTCCGTCCTGGCCGGATCCGTGCCGAAATGAATCAGCATTATGTGGCCGTTCAGCCCGTTCGGATCATCGCGCTCGCACTCGCGGATCTTGTCAAGAATCTCCTTGCTGCTGAAGTAGCGGCTCATCTCAGGAGTGGTGTAGTCTCCGTTTGTCAGCGTCCCGGGAGTGTAGTTGATCAGATGAAGACCAAGCTGGCGAGCCCAGGAGGACACCGTGGCGTTGTAATGCTCGTAAGGCGGGATGAAATAAGGAGCGTCGGTGACACCGAACTTCCGCAACAGACTGTAACTCTTGAACATGTCCTCGTTGAACTGTTCCCTGGTCACCAGCAAAGAGTCTCGCTTTCCCCACGGGGCGTAGAGCAGATGACCGTAGGAATGGCTTCCGACGTAGTGTCCCTCAGCCACAAGCCTGCACACCACGTCCGGGAACTTCTCGAAAAACTCACCGGTGAAAAAGAATCCTCCACGGATGTTGTACTTCCTCAACGTGGAGATGATCCTCTCCGCCCCGTCAGCCTTGTCGGCCGCCGTGAACACAAAATCTATGTGCTTGACCGAAGGGTCTGTACGGACTATTCCTCCGTCACGATAGACATTATTGTCAACCTCCAGACATTCGTCATTGTCAGCGGAAAGGCCGGCGGCGGTGGTGGTTGCCGCCCATTTACCCGTACAGGGTCGCAAAGCGACAGGGCGGCAACCACCACCGCCGCCGGCCGTCCTCTCCGAACACAGCCGTCCCTCTTTCTGATAGTAAGAGAACGGGAACGTCAGCGAGGCCGTCCCGTCCATCGTCGGCTCGTTCGTGGAGTAGTCGTGAGTGCTGTCGTGATAGACAAGATCGCCCGGCTGGAACTCCTCGTAGTTGATCCCTCCGTCCGTGCGGATCCCGAGCAGACTTCCGAAGATGGTGGAATACACCGGACCGTCAACAAGGCCGCCCGTCGTGTTCCCCATCTTGTACTTGATGATGAACGAGTGAGGCTGGGTCGGGAACGTCCCGCCCTTAGGCAGATCCGCGATCATACTCACGCCCCACGGATTGCATCCCAAAAGCCAGTCACGCAGAGACCCTTCCATCTCCTGATAGGTCAGATCTCCGGTCAGTTCCCGGTAAAGGATGCACTGGGTCAGCATAGCCGTGGTCAGATTGTTGGAACACCATATTCCCGGAACGCCGAAAAAGAAAGGATGGTCCTTCCCGCGTTCATAGACTCGCTGGATCCCGGAGCGGATGTTCCTGACGAACTCCTCGGAGACCTTGCCGCCGAAGTTCCTGACGATGCGGTAATGCCCCATATTCATAAAAGGATACCACTGGTAGTGGCGGGCGCTGTCGGCTCCCATCCAAGGGGTCACCGGCTCGCGGCGGGCATATTCAATGGCCTCCGTCCTGTACTTGCCGTCGCCGGTGCGCCGGTACATCTCGCAGGCCGCCAACTCCATATCATCCACCCAGTTGTCCTCCTCATAGATGTAGGGAGAGACCACCGAGGCGGTCTGGCAGACTCCCGGCTTGGCGACTCCTGCGTCGTAGGCGGCCTGGGCCTTCGCCCCTATCCTCTCGGCGAACTCCGGGTAGAACGGTCTCAGGATCTCCGCTCCGAGGGCGAAATCGGAGGCGAACTTGCCGGCCGTGCTGGCAACGCCTGTGGTCTTGTTCTTGTCGCCCCGCCTGCCCCTCTGCTGAGGCTCGCCGGAACAGAACCACACCGGCCTGAACCCGCCTTTGCCCCAACCGTAGTCGGCCTGATCCTCGCTCGGGACACGCATCCCGACGTGGTCACGGTCATCGGCGATCTGGTTGTACATCTCACCCGGCTCAGGATTCATCTTGTCCAGCCACTTGAGCCCCCAGTAGATCTCGTCGATGATGTCCGGAATCCCGTTCCGTCCGGGAGTTCCGTCAGCCAAGTAGTTGTCCGAGAACGCCTCCGGATTGCTCTGGTAGGCGAACATCATCTGGTAGATGGCGTTCGCCGAAGTGGTGGTATATTGAAGACAGTCAGAGGCGTCGTGCCAGCCACCGGTCACGTCAATGAACGTGCTGTCCTTCCGCGGATCCGGATGTCCGACAATCATTCCGTCCTTCCTGTGGCAGCTGTCGCGGAAGAAAGGGTTCCAGCCGCAACGCTGCTGACGCATATAATTCAGAGCAAAATCCGCCGTCCCGTCAAACACGCGGGAATTGACCGGGAATATCTCCGATCTCGCCTCGCCGCCCGACATCAGCGCCTTCACATAATAAGCCCCATCGGCCCGCAAAGCGCTGAAATCCAACCTATAGGTCACCTTCATACGCCCAAGCGGGCCGGTTGGCCTGACAGCGTCCGAGCGCCACACGGTCTCATCCGTGAAGGCATCGACAAGCTCGAAGCCTGTGACCTCGACCGCCTCGTCGCTCATAAACACAGCCACCTTCGTCGCCTCCGGAAGATAGCCTATCTGGTTGATTCTGATCCAGGAACCGGCAAACGCCTGCGCGGCAAGCAGTGCCAAGGCCGCAATGGAAATCAATCTTTTCATTTTCAATAGAATTCAGCGGAGCCGCCAGGCCCCGGGGTTACAAGTTCGCAAAAATAAGAAAATTAGCCGTCTAAAACGTAGAAATTACGTATTTTTGTCAGCGTATGGAAGATTTTAGAATAGGTAACGGCTACGATGTCCACGCCCTCAAGGAAGGACTGCCGATGTGGCTCTGCGGAGTCAGGATTGAAAGCGAGACGGGATTTGTGGCGCATTCCGACGGGGATGTGGCCATACACGCGCTGTGTGACGCCCTTCTTGGAGCCGCCGCCCTCGGCGACATCGGGCTTCACTTTCCGGACAACGATGACCGTTGGAAAGGCATTGACAGCAAGCTGCTTCTGAAAGAGGTGATGAGGCTGGTAAGGGGAAAAGGCTACGAACTCGGCAACGCCGACATCACCATAGCCCTCCAGGCCCCGAAACTCCGCCCGCACATCGACACGATGCGCGCCACACTCGCCAAGGTGATAGGCACGGACATCGACAGCGTCTCGGTCAAAGCCACCACCACCGAGCGCCTCGGATTCGTCGGCCGGAAGGAAGGCTGCGAGGTCTGGGCGACCGTCATTATCAGGAAGGCATAAGCCACAGTCAAACCACCATAATCAAAACACTATATTAAGGTATGAAAAGAGCCCTCGTGATAATCTGCGCCGCCCTGTGCTGCGCCGGACTGAAAGCGCAGATAAACTTCCCCCCGACGGAACACTACTCCATCGAGCAAAGCGACATCGACCGGGCGGAGAGACTGCTTGCCACACCTCTCAAAAAGCCGCTGAAGTACCCCAACCCAAGCAAAGGGGCGCGGTGGTTCCCAGAGGCCAGCTTAGGACTCTTCATGCACTGGGGCATCCACAGCACTCTCGGAGCGCAGCCATCCTGGGCGATGATCAACCACTTCCGCTACAACGGCGGCTACAAGCCAAAGGAACTCTACTACGTCCAGGCGCTCAAGTTCAACCCCGACTACCATCCCGAAAAATACCTCCGGGCTGCGAAGGAGGCCGGATTCAACTACGCCGTCCTGACGACCCGCCACCACGACGGCTACTGTCTCTGGCCCTCGAAGTACGGAATCGGAGTCAAGCAGTTTGCCGGAGGCAAGGATCTGATCAAGGAATATGTCGAAGCCTGCCGCGGAGCAGGACTCCGGGTGGGACTCTACTACTCCCCGCGCGACTGGCTGTACCCAGGCACCTACGACGATAAACTCTTCGACACCGACACCAGAGGCCGGATGGAAGGAATCAAAGACCCCGAGGCAAGGCGGAAGGAATATTCAAAGATGCTCGGCTACGTGATGGCCCAGATCGAGGAGCTGCTGACGCACTACGGCAAGATCGACATCCTCTGGCTCGACGGAATGGATATGACCGGAGTCACCGACCACCACAACGACCAGGTCTATGCCTGGATCCGCTCCCTCCAGCCCGACATAGTCATCAACGACAGATGGTCCAACATCGTGAACCCCGACAACCCGAACGGCACAAGCGCCAGGCAGGGAGATTTCACGACCCCGTTCGAATGCCAGAAACCGACATATTCACCCTCCGAATGGTGGGAGCACTGCCACATCTGGACCTGCGGCGGTGGCGGCTGGGGCTACGACAAGACCGGGACCTTCCGTCCGATGAGCTGGTTTTTAGATGCATACGTTGCCTCCCGCTCGCTGGGTGGCAACTTTCTGCCGAACGCCAGCCCCGACGCCAACGGTGAGATGCACCCGAATTTCTACAGGCAGCTCGACTCCCTGAAAACCTGGACAGCCCACAGCGGCGAGTCCCTCGACGGGGCCGGGCCGACTCCAGGCGTCCGCCTCTCCAACGTCCCCCTCACCACCAGAGGCAAAAGAATATGGTATGCCCACCATCTTCCGGATTTCAAGGGCCAAACCAGCGTCCTCACCGGCAGAAAACCCAAGACCGTCACCTTCCTAAGAACCGGAGCACCGGTAAATTATGAATATATCTGCGGAGCCGTCATCTTCCGTCTCCCTCCGTCATCCCGCACAAAAACCGACGATGTCGTCAAAATAGTCTTCTGAATATGAGCCCTTTATCAGTCATCCTTACAGTTTTGGCGTACTTCGCCGTGATGTTCACAGTGTCGTGGATCTCCTCAAGGGGAGCTGACAACGCCGGATTCTTCAACGGAGGGCGGAAAGCGCCTTGGTGGATCGTGGCCATAGCGATGCTCGGAGCGCCGATGTCCGGAGTGACTTACGTCTCGGTGCCGGGAATGGTCGGCGTGGGCGGAACGGCGATGGGCTACTTACAGATGGTACTCGGATTCTTTGTGGGCTACATCATAATAGCGTTCGTCCTCACGCCCATATTCTTTAAGATGCAGATGGTGTCCATCTACCAGTACCTTGACGAGCGGTTCGGGATGTCAGCGCACAAGACCGGGGCGTGGTTCTTCTTCATCTCCAAGATCTTGGGAGCGTCGGTCAGGCTGTTCCTTGTCTGTGTCACCCTCCAATTGATGATCTTCGAGCCTCTCCATCTGCCGTTCGTCCTCAACGTGGCGGTCTCGATGGCGATCGTGCTTCTCTACACCTTCCGGGGCGGAGTGAAGTCGGTGATCTGGACGGACACACTGAAGACCGTCTGTATGATCGTGTCCATCGTCCTCACCATCGTGTTCATTGCCAAGGATATGGGGCTGGATCTCGCAGGAGTGGTCAGTGCGGTGCGAGGGAGTGAATATTCAAAAATCCTGTTCCTCGACGATGTCAACCATCCTGAATATTTCTGGAAACAGTTCCTGGCCGGCGTCTTCACCGTTGTGGCGATGACAGGTCTGGACCAGGACCTGATGCAGCGGACACTGAGCAGCCGCAACGCCAAGGATTCGCAGAAGAACCTAATAACCAGCGGATTGCTTCAGATTCCCGTGATATTCCTATTCCTCTGCCTCGGTGTGCTTCTGTACATCTTCGCCGGTCAGAAGGAGATCTCAGAGGTCGGCGACACCCTGTTCCCGGCCGTGGCGACGGGAGGCTATCTTCCAGCCGTCGTGGGCGTTCTGTTCGTGGTTGGGCTTGTCTCCTGCGCTTTCTCCGCAGGCGGCTCGGCCCTGACAGCCTTGACTACATCATTCACAGTCGATATCATCGGCACTAAAGGCAAGAGCGAGGAGCGGATCGCGGCGACACGAAAGAAGGTGCATCTGCTGATGGCCGCGCTGATGGCCGTGGCGATCCTCGTCTTTTATCTGCTGAACACGAAGTCGGTCATAGATGCGGTATATAAGCTCGCAAGCTACACCTACGGGCCGATCCTCGGAATGTTCGCCTTCGGGATATTCACTAAAAAGAAGGTGAATGACAGGTGGGTGCCGCTGGTCGCGCTGGTCGCTCCGGTGCTTTGCTTCATCCTCCAGAGCAATTCCGAGAGGTGGTTCGGAGGCTACAAATTCAGCTATGAGTTGCTGCTGTTCAACGCGTTGTTCACTGTCTTGGGGTTGTGCCTGCTGATTCGGAGAGACACCGGCAAAGCGGGAAATGACTAATTTTTCATATTCAATGAAGAAAAAAGTCGAATTAATTTTGTCAATTCAGGATTAATCTCTATTTTTGCAGTCCAGTTGCAAGGAAACGCAGCGCATCATTGAGATATGGTGTAATGGTAGCACTACAGATTCTGGCTCTGTCAGTGAGGGTTCGAATCCTTCTATCTCAACAAAATCCGGCTCCGGCCGGTTTTTTATGGCTCTTGCCAGGGAATGGCGGGGTAGCTCAGCTGGTTAGAGCGTCGGATTCATAATCCGGAGGTCGTGG
>CAYZKZ010000077.1:0-13122 GCA_964479325.1 uncultured Muribaculaceae bacterium | reverse complement strand
AGATAGGTCTCACCTACATCTACGGTATCGGCCGCAGCTCCGCGAGAGAGATTCTCCAGAAGTGCGGTATCGATTACGACATCAAGGTCGGTGAGTGGAACGATGATCAGGTTGCCGCTATCCGTACCCTCATTACCGAGGAGTACAAGATTGAGGGTGAGCTTCGTTCCTCCGTCCAGATGAACATCAAACGACTGATGGAAATCGGTTGCTACAGAGGCATTCGTCACCGTATCGGTCTCCCTGTCCGCGGTCAGAGCACCAAGAACAATGCCCGCACAAGAAAGGGTAAGAAGAAGACCGTCGCTAACAAGAAGAAGGCGACCAAGTAAAACCAGATGAATTATGGCAAAGAAAACAACATCATCCAAGAGAGTTGTCAAGGTTGAGGCTACGGGCCAGGCCCATATTTCATCAACCTTCAATAACGTTATCATTTCCCTGACCAATAATCAGGGTCAGGTGATAAGCTGGTCCTCAGCCGGTAAGAGCGGCTTCAGAGGTTCCAAGAAGAACACCCCGTACGCTGCGCAGGTCGCTGCCGAGGACGCCGCAAAGACCGCTTTCGACGCTGGTCTCCGTAGGGTTAAAGTCTTCGTTAAGGGTCCTGGCGCAGGCCGTGAGTCCGCCATCAGAACCATCAATAATGCTGGTATCATTGTCACAGAGATTGTCGATGTGACTCCGATGCCTCATAACGGATGTAGACCAAAAGGCCGTCGTAAAGTCTAATCAATGAATTAAAACAAAGTTACTATGGCAAGATATATTGGTCCAAGTACAAAGATCGCCCGTAAGTTCGGCGAGCCGATTTTCGGAAGTGACAAGGATTTTGAGAAGAGGAATTATCCTCCGGGACAGCACGGTCTCGCCGCAAAGCGCAAGAAGCAGCGTGAGTACGGAATCCAGCTCAAGGAAAAGCAGAAGGTAAGGTATATGTACGGCCTTCTCGAGCGTCAGTTCCACAACACTTATCTCAAGGCTTCCAAGATGGCCGGTCTGAGAGGTGAGAACCTTCTGTTCCTCCTCGAGTCCAGACTCGACAACATCGTTTACAGAATGGGTATCGCTCCTACCAGAGCGGCTGCAAGGCAGCTTGTCAGCCACGCTCACATCACCCTCAACGGTGAGGTTTGCAACATCCCTTCGGTTCAGGTTAAGCCTGGTGACACCGTCGCTGTGAGAGAGCGTTCCAAGAGCCTTGAGGTCATCCAGAAGAGTGTGGCCTCCGCAGCTAAATATTCGTGGATCGAGTTTGACCCTAAGGCGCTTTCAGGCAAGTTCCTGAATGTCCCTGCAAGGGCTGACATCCCTGAGAACATCAACGAGCAGCTCATCGTAGATCTGTACTCTAAGTAATCGTAACACCCAATAAGAATTATTATGGCAATCTTGGCATTTCAGAAACCGGACAAGGTGATAATGCTCGAAGGCACGGACACCGTGGGACGCTTCGAATTCAGACCTCTTGAGCCTGGATACGGACAGACCATCGGCAATGCCCTCCGTCGCATTCTTCTCGCCTCTCTGGAAGGCTTTGCTATCAGTCAGGTCAGGATCTCAGGCGTGGACCAGGAGTTCGCGACCATCCCTGGCGTGATCGAGGGAATGCAGGACATCATTCTTAACCTTAAGGAGATAAGGTTCAAGAGAATGGTTGATTCTGTTGACTCTGAGGTGGCGAACATTGTAATTAGCGGTAAGAATGAGTTTACCGCGGAGGATATTTCTAAAGGATTGTCTTCTTTCAAGGTGTTGAACCCTGAGCAGCACATCTGCTCACTCGAACCGTCAGTCACACTTGAGATCTCTTTGACCATCACCAAAGGCCGTGGATTCGTTCCGGCTGAGGAAATGAGGGAGGAGAACACGCCGATCGGAACTATTCTTGTCGACGCCGCCTACACTCCTATCAGAAAGGTCAACTGGACAATCGAGCCTTGGCGTGTCGAGCAGAAGACCGACTACGAGAAGCTGAACCTTGAGATAGTCACAGACGGATCTATCTCTCCGAATATGGCGCTTCAGGAGGCGGCCAGTATCCTGATCTATCACTTCAAGCTTTTCACCGATGACAAGAAGATCTCCATCGAGAGCGCTGTCGAGTCAGATTCAAAGGAACTTGACGAGGAAAGCCTCAGAATGAGACATCTTCTGCTCACCAAACTTTCGGATATGGGCCTCTCCGTGAGAGCCTACAACTGTCTGAAGGCCGCTGACATCGACACTTTCGCTGACCTTGTCTCCTATTCCAGAAATGAGCTTATGAAGTTCAGGAATTTCGGAAAGAAGTCTCTTAACGAGATCGATCAGCTGGTTGAGAAGATGAAGCTCCAGTTCGGGATGGATGTAAGAAAATTTAATATTGAACCCAAGAAAAAGAACGCATAGAAATGAGGCACAATAAAGCAATCAATCATCTTGGCCGCAAGTCCGGCCATCGTAAGGCTCTGTTGGCCAACCTGGCGACTTCTTTGATTATGCACAAGAGGATCACTACCACTGTAGCGAAGGCAAAGGCCCTCAAGTCTTATGTCGAGCCTCTCATCACAAAGTCAAAGGAAGACACGACTCATTCACGCAGAACCGTTTTCAGCTACCTTAAGAACAAGGAGGCTGTCAAGGAACTCTTCGGAGTAGTTTCCGCGAAGGTCGCTGACCGTCCAGGCGGCTACACCCGCGTGCTCCACTTAGGCTTCCGTCAGGGTGACGGCGCCGATATGGCACTTATCGAGCTCGTTGACTTCAACGAGGCCGCTCTCACAGCAAAGAAGGAGGAGAAGAAGTCCACAAGGCGTAGCCGCGCCAAGAAGGCTGAGGCTCCTGCGGAGACTCCTGTCGAGACTCCAGCTGCCGAGGCTTCAAAGGCTGAGTAATACCTCTGATGAGTATGAATATGATATGGCGACCGAAATCCGGCCGCCATATTTTTTTATAAAACATTTTATCGTCCTGTTGCTATTGTGGCTCTTTTTTTCTTATATTTGTGGTCTGACAGGGTTCTACGAACCCTTTTTTTAGACTGCTAATACTAAATCGTTATAAATAACCAAATTATGAATTGTCTGTTTTATTTTGTGCCGGCGGCTTCTTTGATAGCCCTCTTCTTCGCCTGGTTTTTCTACCATCAGATGAAGAAAGAAAATGAAGGCACACCAACAATGAAGGAAATCGCCCAGTATGTTCGTGAGGGCGCAATGGCTTACCTAAAGCAACAGTACAAGGTCGTAGGGATTGTGTTTGTTGTTCTCGCTGCTCTTTTCAGCGTTCTCGCCTTTGGTTTCGGCGTACAGAACAAATGGGTCCCTTTCGCATTTCTGACCGGTGGTTTCTTCTCCGCTCTTGCCGGATACGTCGGAATGAGAACCGCCACTTATGCCTCTGCCAGGACAGCAAACGCTGTCAGCAAGTCACTTAATTCCGGATTGAAGCTCGCCTTCCGTTCCGGTGCTGTTATGGGTCTTACTGTCGTGGGTCTTGGCCTTTTAGACATCTCTATCTGGTGGGTGATCCTTAACGCTTTCGTCAGTGAGGCAAGCGAGTCCCAGACGTTGGTTGTCATCACGACCACTATGCTTACCTTCGGGATGGGAGCCTCGACTCAGGCTTTGTTCGCCAGGGTCGGCGGCGGAATCTACACCAAGGCCGCCGATGTGGGCGCTGACATTGTCGGTAAGGTTGAGCAGGACATCCCTGAGGACGATCCGAGAAACCCTGCCACAATCGCCGACAACGTGGGTGACAATGTGGGTGATGTCGCCGGAATGGGCGCCGACCTCTACGAATCCTACTGCGGTTCTGTCCTTGCGACTATGGCTCTTGGAGCATCCGCTTTCTTCGGCGACGTTGACGCTCAGATGAGAGCCATTCTCGCCCCGATGATGATCGCGGCGATCGGCGTGGTTCTCTCAATCATAGGAATATATGCCGTCAGAACCAAGGAAGGAGCCGGACTCCAGCAACTTCTCAAGTCCCTGAGTGTCGGCACCAACCTCAGCGCCGCTCTGATCGCTGTCTTGACTTTCGTTGTCTTCTATGTCCTTGAGTTTGACAATTGGTGGCAGCTCAGTCTTTCGGTGATCGCCGGTCTTTTGTCCGGAGTCATCATCGGCAAGGCGACTGAATATTACACTTCCCATTCCTATAAGCCTACGCAGGTCTTGGCGGAAAGCTCCCAGACCGGCCCGGCGACTGTCATCATCAACGGAATCGGACTCGGAATGATCTCCACCTGCATCCCTGTCGTGACTATTGTGGTTGCCATTCTGATTTCTTATCTTTGCGCCACTGGTTTCTCGTTTGACCCTGCTTACATCAGCAACGGCCTTTACGGAATCAGCATAGCCGCTGTCGGAATGCTATCGACTCTTGGTATCACCCTTGCTACTGACGCTTACGGCCCGATTGCCGACAATGCCGGTGGTAATGCCCAGATGAGTGAGCTTGATCCTGAGGTTCGTCACCGCACCGACACTTTGGATGCTCTTGGAAACACAACGGCCGCCACAGGAAAGGGATTCGCGATCGGATCCGCCGCTCTTACCGCATTGGCGCTGTTGGCTTCCTACATTGAGGAGATAAAGATCGGTCTCCAGCATTTGGGGACAGCGGTGATCCAGATCGGTGACAAGGCTGTAAATGTCGCGGAGGCTACCATTCCTCAGATTGTAAGCTACTATCAGGTCAATCTGATGAATCCTCGGGTGCTTGCCGGAGTGTTTATCGGAGCGATGATGGCTTTCCTCTTCTGCGGAATGACAATGAACGCCGTAGGACGGGCCGCTCAGAAGATGGTCGTGGAGGTACGCCGTCAGTTCAAGGAAATCAAGGGAATTCTTGAGGGCAAGCAGCGTCCGGACTATAAGCGCTGTGTCGAGATCTCCACGAAGGCCGCGCAGCACGAGATGATCGCACCGGCACTGACTGCCATCATAGTCCCGGTCGTTGTTGGTATCATTCTTGGAGAGGCAGGTGTTATGGGACTTCTCATAGGTGGACTTGGCGCAGGTTTCATTCTGGCCATATTCCTTGCGAACTCAGGAGGTGCCTGGGACAACGCCAAGAAGTATGTCGAGGACGGCCATTTCGGTGGCAAGAACTCAGTCAATCACCACGCCACTGTTGTGGGTGACACGGTGGGCGATCCTTTCAAAGACACGTCAGGACCGTCGCTGAACATCCTCATCAAGCTTATGAGTATGGTCTCGATCGTGATGGCAGGACTTATTGTTATGATTCACGGTTGATGAATATGACGAACTTACATTAATGATAGAATGAAAAAAGTAACTATTAGAGATGTGGCGAGAGAAGCCGGGGTGTCAGTCACCCTGGTTTCTTTCGTGATGAATGCCAAAATGGGCAAGGACGGCCGCCTTGACTGCCCGGTCAATCCTGACACGGCCGAAAGGGTTCTTCAAGTTGCCAAGAGACTTGGCTACAGACGTAACAACGCCGCCGCGTCTTTGCGAAGCGGCAGGTCTCATTCGATCGCTGTGATCGTGTCGGACATCGCCAACCCGTTCTTCGCCGAAATCTGTAGGAACATCGAGAACATCGCCTACAAGGCAGGCTACACGGTGATTTTCGCCAGTTCGGAGGAGAATCCTCAGAAGTTGGCCCACCTTGTGGAGACGATGGTCGGGTATAATGTCGAAGGTCTGATCGTGGCTCCTTGTCTGGGCGGTGAGCCTGCTCTCGCAAGGGCTTTGAGCATCGGAATCCCTACCGTGCTGATTGACCGCAATATGCCGGGAGATGAGTTCGGACGTGTCCTTGTCGATAATGTCGCCGCGGGAAAGATGGCTACCAAGTACTTGATTCACCAGGGATTCGGCAAGATTGAGATGTTCACGTACAAGTCCGGTGTCACCAGTCTTACTGACAGGGAGTCCGGCTACGCCGCGGCTATGGAGGAGGCCGGCCTGAAAGACGATGTTATGATCCACAGGATCGAGTACGAGGCCGAGGCGGCGAAGAAGAACGTCATCGAGGTCTTCAGGGACGCATCAAAGCGCGGAGTGGAGGCTTTCATCCTTCCTACCAAGAGAATCGCGATGTATGGCTTCAACGCCCTTAATGTGCTTGGCCTGAGTATGCCTAAGGACTTCTCGTTTGTCTGCTTCGACGAGAGCGACATCTACGAACTCAACAAGCCGGTGGTGCCTCACATCATCCAGCCTTTGGCCGAGATAGCCTCCAAGTCTTTTGACCTGCTTCAGAATATGATCGACAACAAGGTCTCTGAAGAGGAGAAGACATCGATGCTCAATGTCAAACTGGTTCTTGGAGGCCGTCTTGGCGGAGAGTCAACGGAAGCTTCGTTCTAAGAAGTTCCCTAAATAGTGGTATTATAGATTTTTTCAGCCTGAGCCTTGCGGTAGGCGTCCAGCTTTTCGGAGACGTTAGCGTCTTGGAGGGCGAGGATCTCTGCCGCAAGGATCGCTGCGTTTTTCGCTCCTCCGATGGCAACTGTCGCCACCGGGATGCCGGTCGGCATCTGTACCATTGACAGAAGCGAGTCAAGCCCTCCGAGATTCTTTGTCGGCATCGGGACGGCTATCACCGGCAATGTGGTCAGTCCTGCCGCCACTCCGGCAAGGTGGGCCGCTCCGCCGGCTCCGGCTATCACCACGCCGAATCCGCGGCCTTTAAGCCCTTTGGTATATTCAAACATCAGTTCGGGAGTCCTGTGGGCGCTGATGACCCTTTTCTCGAACTCGATTCCGAAATCTGAAAGAATCTGCTCGGCTCCTGACATTGTGTCATAGTCGCTGGTGGAGCCCATAATGATCGCTACTTTAAGCATAGTTGATGAATATTAATTGTCAAGTTGTGTTTTGTCGGCGCTTCGGCACTTCGACAGGCTCAGTGACCGAATTACTAGTGACCAAAGTACCGACCGGTTGGTGAGCCTGTCGAACCACCGCAGCCGAATTCTCGACCGGTTGGTGAGCCTGTCGAACCACCGTGACCGAATTCTTGATGGACAGGAAGACGCATTATACCTCGGTCCAGTGGATTTTGATCCCGTCCTTCTCCATACCTCGGAACCACGTCATCTGACGCTTGGCGAACTGGTGAATGGCGTTGGCGAGCAGGGTACGCATCTCGTCCCAGGTCAGGATGCCGAGGACGTACTGCGTGACGAACTTGTACTCAAGCCCGTAATAGACAAGGTCTTCCGGCCTGATTCCGCTGTCGATTAGCCTTTTGACCTCCTCGACCAGACCTCCGGCAAGCCTTTCGTCAAGCCGCCTGTCAATCCTTGCGACCCTCTCCTCACGGCTTACCAACGTCCCTATGCAATAGGGATTCTTCGGCAGGAAGCCTGTTCTTTTCACGGGATGCTCACGCTCGTACATTGCCACCTCCAAGGCTCTGATTATCCGTCTTTTGGATTGCAGGACACCTTCGTCAGGAAGCGGGCCGAACTCTTTCAGTCTTTCTATCAGGATCTCGTTGTCGTACCGCTCAAGCTCTGCCCTCAGTTCCTCGTCCGGCGGCACCTGCGGCAGGGTGTAGCCACAGGTGGCAGCCTGGATGTAAAGCCCTGTGCCGCCGCACAGGATCGGAGTCCGGCCTCTGTCACGGATGTCTTTGTAGGCCGCCTCAAACGCCTGCTGCCATTGATAGAGGTCAAATCTTGAACCGGCCGGAGCAATGTCTATCAGGTGATAGGGAACGTCGCCATATTCATCAAGATCCTTTCCCGTGCCGATGTCCATCCCGCGGTAGATCTGTCTGGAGTCGGCTGACAGGATCTCTCCGTCGCCGCATTTCCGCGCGAGTTCCACCGCCAGCCGGGTCTTTCCTGAGGCTGTCGGACCGAGAACGACAATCAGATCGATGGCTCCGGAAGCATATTCATTGAATACGCTCCCGAAGTCGATCGCCTCAGGTTCCGGGAGTGGGGCGGGAGGAGGAATTGGAATGGCCTCCCTGAGTTTGTTCTGTGGGTTTCTGCTCATCCGTTAGTAGCCGAAGATGTCTTCAAGTGTGAGTTCAGTGATTGGGCCGAGGGTGCCTACAAAGTCCATATCCATACCCTCCTTCTTTCCGAGGAATCCGTAGGTGTATCCGCGTCCCTTGATCCATTTCTCCTGGAAGGCCTTGACATCGGCGAGCGTCATCCCCTGAACCTTCTCGAAGACGGCCTTCCTGCGGTCTTCCTTGAGTCCGTAGTCACGGAGGTCAAGGTACTCTGAAAGAACATCGTAGCCCGTTATCCTGCCTGTGCGTATGCCTGTCAGCAGGGAAGTCTTGGCGACCTCGAAGGCCTTCTCGGATTCCGGCATATTGTTGATGATGTCATCGAAAGCCTCCACGGCCTCCTTGACCTTGTCGTTCTGCGACGCGATGAAAGCGTAGAAGATGTAATCGCAGTCCTTGTGTCCGAGGTCCGTAAGGTAGGCCGAGGCTGAATAGGCCAGTCCTCTGGCCTCGCGCATCTCCTGGAACACGATCGCTCCCATTCCGCTTCCGAAATAGGTGTTGTACATCCTGACCTCAGGGTCATTGGCCGCGTCGAAGGTCTCGCCTCTGTCGGAATATTGTATGTAGTAGAACTGGTTGGCGTCGTAAGGGGCGATGAAGACCTCGGCGGACTCGACCTTTCTTGCGGCCGGGTAGCTTCTTGTCAGCGGAGCGGGATTCCCGCTGACCTTGTGGTGCGCGGCGATCGTCTTTCCGGCTGTCTGCTCATCGGACGGGCCGTAGTAGAGGACCTCGTGCTGTCTGCCGTACAGATCCCTGACGGCCTGGAGAAGCTCGTCGGAGGTCAGGGCGGCGACCTGCTCGTTGGTCAGGGTCGTCTTTCTGATGAACTCCGGCCCGTAGAAAATGTACTTCTGAAGGGCGCTGAAGCAGGCTCTCTGGCTGAGCTTGCTGTCGGAACGGCTCTTGAATATGTCCGATTTTAGACCGGAGAGTACCGTCGTGTCCGGCTCTGCGTTGAAGATCAGATCCTCAAGGATGTCCATAGCCTTGCCGATGTTCTCGTCAAGTCCGCTCACACCTATGTAGGACTGTGTCGGCCCGCAGGAGAGGCGCTGGTCGCAGGCAAGCTCGTACATCTCTTTCTTGATCTGCTCGGCTGTCCTTGTCGGTGTCCCGAGGTAGCCGAGGTAGTCGAAGGCAAGGCTCAGACGAGGGTCGTCCTGGCTGCCTCTGTCATAAACGCAGTTCAGTGTCGTGATGTCGTTGGTCTCGTTCCGCTTGTAGAGAAGCCCGATTCCGTCAGCCACCTTGCCGACGCTCATATCCTTTGAGAAGTCAACGAACACTGGCTCGATAGGCTGTGCCGGGCTGTTCTGGATCTCGGTAAGGAATCCGCTCTGCTTGTCGCGGTTGGTCTCGATCGGGGTGATCGCCGGAGCGGCGATCCTCTCGATGTCCTTGTCCTCGCCTATGCGCTTATAGACTGACACATAGCTGTTCGCTCCAAGGTACTCGTTGGCCCAGTCAATGATCTGCTGCCTGGTGACCTTCTCGATTCTGCGCATCTGAAGCGCGTCGTCCTTCCAGTCGTGTCCGTTGATGAAGGACTCCACGAAACTCATAGCCCTGTCCTCGTTGCTCTCAAGGCGGCGCATCTCGCTGAGCTTGCGGTTGTTGACGGTTGATCTGACGAGGCTTTCGTCGAAGTCCCCGGAGCGGAGTTTCGCCACCTGCTCAAGCATCAGATCCCTGACCTCGTCGAGGGTCTGTCCTTCGCGCGGGTAGCCGACGAGCAGGAACTCGCCGTAGTCCGGACGGGCGTAGTTGAATCCGTAGAATCCGTTGAGTTTCTGTGCCTGCACAAGATTCAGGTCGGCTATTCCGGCCTGCCCGTTGTAGAGGATGTCGCCTACGAGGTCTCCGACCTCGCTTCTGAGGCAGTCGTTTGACCCTGGAGTCCTCCATCCGATCATCACGAACTCCGCGTCGAGTCCATAGACGTTCTTGTGAACGGGACTGGCGAGTGGCTGCTCAGGCTCATATTCAAGGTACTTGATGTCCGGGTTCGGCTTCCATCCGCCGAAGTATTTCTCAATGGTCTCGACGAACTGGTCCGGGTCGATGTCCCCGGAGACGCAGATCGCGACGTTGTTAGGCACGTAGAAGTTGGCCCTGTAGTTCTCGATGTTGACAATCGAAGGGTTCTTCAGGTGCTCCTGTGTCCCGAGGGTTGTCTGGAGTCCGTAAGGGTGGTGAGGGAAGAGGGCCTGGTCAAGAGCCTCCATAGCCTTGCGGTTGTCCTGCGTCAGGCTCATATTCTTCTCCTCATAGACTGCCTCAAGTTCCGTGTGGAACCCGCGGATCACCGGGTTGATGAACCTGTCGGACTCGATTTTCGCCCAGTTCTCGGTCTCGTTGGAAGGAATGTCCTCCTGATAGACCGTCATATCGTTGGAAGTGAAGGCGTTGGAGTTTTCGGCCCCGATGACGGCCATCAATTTGTCATATTCATTAGGTATGGCGATCTTTGACGCCTCGTAGCTGATGGAGTCGATCCGGTGGTAGATCGCCAGTCGCTCCTCAGGGTCGGTCTTTGTCCTGTAGATCTCGAAAAGTGCCTTGATGGAGTCGAGCAGAGGTTTCTCGGCGGCGTAGTCCGAGGTCCCGAAACTCTCCGTGCCTTTGAACATCAGATGCTCAAGGTAGTGGGCGAGTCCGGTGGTCTCCTTAGGGTCGTTCTTGCTTCCGACCTTGACCGCGATGTATGTCTGCACGCGCGGGGTCTCCTTGTTGACGGTCATATAGACCTTGAGTCCGTTGTCGAGCGTGTAGATCATCGTGTTCATCGGATCTCCCTTGACTGTCTCGTACTTGTGCTTGGCGCACGATCCTGTGAGGAACAGCGCGATGACGGCCGTCGCCGCCAGAAAAAGTCGCCTTTTCATATTACTGAATATTTTTGTGTTGGCATCCTGGCACTCCGTCTTGACCTGTCCGTCGGGGAACCGAAAACTTCGGGCGGGCGATCCCGGAAGCCTCTGAATGGCTGTAACCAACAAACTTAATCAATTTTGGCCGCAACACCAAGAAAAGTCATTATCTTTGTGGCCGATGAATATGTCGCCGCAGCCTCACAGCCCCGTCGGCGGTCGCCTGAGAGGGGCGTAGGCGTGGCGAAATCTGTTACTGAATATGTCGAAGCAGAAGGAATATAAAGTCGAGATACGCAACCGCAGGGCCTCGTTTGACTACGAGTTCCTCGAAACCTACGTCGCGGGAATATGCCTGGTCAGCACCGAGATCAAGTCGATCCGTATGGGCAAGGCCTCATTGGTGGATTCGTTCTGCTATTTCGTGGGGAACGAGCTGTTTGTCAAGGGAATGAACATCGCCCAGTACTTCTGGGGCTCCTGGGGTCAGCACGAGCCGACTCGTGACCGCAAGCTGCTTCTGACCAAGAGGGAGCTGCGCCATCTGCGGCAGTCCGTCAAGGAGAAAGGTCTCACGATCGTCGCCACCAAACTGTTCATCAACGAAGACGGTCTCGCCAAACTTGTCATCGCCCTTGCCCGAGGCAAGAAAGTCTATGACAAGCGCGCCTCCATCAAAGAGAAAGACCTCCGCCGCGAACTTGACCGCGGCGAGTAGGTCTTTCTTCCTGTCCGAGAGGTCTGCTACTTTATCCCGAAGGCTTTTTTGATGTCCTCAACGGCGTCGAACTTCTCCCAACCGAAGAACTGGACGAGCTTGTCGGTCTGGCAGCCAGGCTTGCCGACTTTCACGGCCTTGGTGTATGGCTTGCGGCCGAAGTGGCCGTAGGCGGCCGTCGGCTCGTAGATCGGGTTCTTCAACTCGAACTTGCGGATGATGGCGGCAGGGCGGAGGTCGAACAGCTCGTCGATCTTCCTGGCGATCTCGGCGTCAGGAACGATCCCCGTTCCGTAGGTGTCCACGAAGATGCTCACCGGCCTTGCGACACCGATGGCGTAGGCGACCTGGACCAGCATCTCCTGGGCGACGCCGGCCGCGACCATATTCTTGGCTATGTGCCTTGCCGCGTAGGCGGCCGAGCGGTCAACCTTGCTTGGGTCTTTGCCGGAGAAGGCTCCGCCGCCGTGCGCTCCCTTGCCGCCGTAGGTGTCCACGATGATCTTTCTGCCCGTGAGTCCGGTGTCTCCGGCCGGGCCGCCGATCACGAACTTTCCGGTCGGATTGACGTGCAGGATGTAGTCGTCCTTGAACAGGGACGCTGTCTGAGGGCTTACCGCCGCTTTCAGCCTCGGAATCAGGATGTTCCTGACATCCTCCTCGATCTTGTGGCGCATAGCCTCGTCAACCTTCTCCTGTCCGAACTGGCGCACGGCCTCCTCGTAGGAGATGTCGCCGAGCTCCCCGGCCGCAAAGTTGTCGTGCTGGGTTGAGACGACGATGGTGTGGACACGTACAGGGTGATGTGACTCGTCATATTCAATGGTGAACTGGGACTTCGAGTCGGGTCTGAGGTAAGGCATCAGCTCCGGAGTGTTGTGACGGATGTCCGCCAGCACCTGGAGCGCCGTCTGGGAAAGGTAGAGCGGAAGCGGCATATAGTCCTCCGTGTCCTTGCAGGCGTAGCCGAACATCATTCCCTGGTCGCCGGCTCCCTGATCCTCGGGATTCTCGCGTACGACTCCGCGGTTGATGTCCTGGCTCTGCTCGTGGATCTCGGAGAGGACTCCGCAGGAATTGCCGTCGAACATATAGTCGGCCTTGTTGTAGCCGATGCGGTTGATCACGCCGCGCACAACCTTCTGGATGTCAACGTAGGCGTCTTCCGAGCGCACCTCGCCGCCGATGACGACGAGTCCCGTGGAACAGAATGTCTCGCAGGCCACCTTGGCTTCCGGATCCTGACGGAGGAACTCGTCAAGGACAGCGTCTGAAATCTGGTCCGCCACCTTGTCCGGATGTCCCTCGGAGACGGATTCGCTTGTAAATAAATAGTTCATAATGTGTGCAATATTTAAAATTCTCGTCATCTTCGGCGCTGGGAGCGTCTCGGATGGGTGTAAAATAAAAAAACTCCAGCGTATGCGGATTACGTGGAGATACACCAAAAACACGATATGAAATTTTTAGCATTTTTTAGTGTGGTTGCAAGCAGGCAAATCTCTCCACATTTTCCGACCACAAAGGTAAGGATTA
>CAYZKZ010000076.1:0-13247 GCA_964479325.1 uncultured Muribaculaceae bacterium | reverse complement strand
CCGAGTACCGTGAAGCCTCCGCCCACCTTCTGACCCTGAAGTCCCAGACCCCTCCCACAGACCCTGAGGCTCTGTGATCCGTGTTTGAGCCGGAAGTGTTGAACCTGCGTCTCTGGCTCGTCCTTGTGTGTGTCCGTCAGAATCAGTGAGTTGCGGGGAAACGAAAAGCGGACAAACCGTCATTTCTGATGATTTGTCCGCTTGGGCTCCTCAAGTAGGACTTGAACCTACGACCCCCTGATTAACAGTCAGGTGCTCTAACCAACTGAGCTATTGAGGAATTTTTGTCAACCTTCATTAGGTTGTTCCTTTCGGGAGTGCAAAGGTACAACAAAATCTGGTTAATGCAAATTTTTTTGTGATTTTTTTTGTTTATCTTTGTGTTAATTTCTCAAGGGGGAAAATGGACATAGATTTGTTTTCAGAGATGGTCAAGGGATTAATCCTTGACAATGATGAGGTTACGCTGCCTGGCCTGGGGACGTTCGTCTCCGAGGTGGTGCCGTCGTCTTTTTCTGACAAAGGCTACACAATCAATCCTCCTTATAGAAAACTGTCTTTCAGGCAGCGGGAATCCGGGGACGAAAGGCTGATGGCTGAGTTCTATGCGAGGGCGAACGGGACTGATTACGAGACTTCGGTGAGGATTCTGTCGGATTTCATTGCCGGGCTTAAGTCCGCTCTCCAGACCAGAAAGATGGTTGTTTTCCCTGGATTGGGTCGTTTGAGGGCCACGAAGGAGAACACGTTTTTCTTCATCGCTGACGAGGATCTGGACATTTATCCCTATGGTGTCGGTCTGGAGCCTGTGTCTTTGAAGACTCACGAGGAGACTCCGGACGAGGTTGCTGATGGTGTGGCTGTGCTTAGGGAGATGCTTGACGGGGGGGCTTCGACAGGCTCAGCGACCGTGGAGGAACAGGCTGTCGGTGACGGCGCTTCGACAGGCTCAGCGACCGTCGAGGTGCCAGAGCGGCCTGTGCCACAAGCGAATGAGGCTCAGGAGCAGCCTGCTGAGCGACAACCTGCTGAACCACAGCCAGCTGAGCGACAACCAGCTGAGCGACAACCCGCTGAACAACCTCTCTTCCGGCCTCGGCGGAAAAAAGGCTGGCGCAAGGCTCTCATCGCAGCCGCCTGCGTTGCCGGAATATTGGTGTTGGCTCTCGGAATATTCATTCTCTTGGCGCGAGTCGCACCGGATTTCATAGATTCAATTCTTTACACCCCTGAGGAACTGAGAATCATAAATTATTAAGAGTCAGTGTTATGGATAAGTTGGAAGTCTTGAATAACAGATTCAGTTCGGACATCACGATCCCGTGCTACGACACGGATGCGTCTTTCCGCCTGAAACCGGCCGCCTTTATGGATCTCGCCCAGGAAATGGCGTATCTGGCCGCGCAGGCCCTCCATTTCGGCTACGATGACCTTCAGAGGCATCACACGGCCTGGGTGCTCTCAAGGATGCGCATCGAATTCCCGAATCCTCCGAAATGGACGGACGAGACCACACTCTACACCTGGCACAAAGGGCTGGACGGCCTGTTCTTCCTGCGTGACTTCGAGCTTCGGGCCAAGGGAGACACCGGTCTGGAGGACAAGTCGAAGGCGCTGGTACTCTGCACCTCATCGTGGATAGTGATGAACGTCGAGACAAGAAGGCTCGTCAGAAGCGACGAGGTCTTGAATATGGTCCCTGCGACCACCCAGTGTCAGGATGACGCGATCCTCACCCCTTGCGGGAAGGTTGTTATGCCTAAGAATATGCCTGCGGAGGAGATCGGAAGCCACAAGGTGGCATATTCAGACATCGATGTCATCGGCCACACCAACAACGCCAGCTATGTGGTCTGGGCTATGGACTGCATTGATTATGACGAGGTTACCGCCGCTCCGGTCAAAAGCGTCAGCATAAACTTCATCAAAGAGACAAAGCCGGGCGACATTGTCAGAATATTCAGAAGCCGCGTTCCCGCCGAGGGCGGCGTTTCATATTTCATCGAAGGTAAAGTTGAAGACAAGTCGTGCTTTTGCGCGCGGATAGATTTTTGATTTGATATGCGAGATTTGTTTTTAGGGGCTGGAATAGCCCATTCGATCCTGGTCTTCGCGGTTGTGATCGCGATAGGACTGTACCTTGGAAAGTTCAAGATCAAAGGTATCTCCATCGGATCCACGTGGATTTTGTTCGTAGCCATTCTTCTGAGCCATTTCGGCCTCAGGGTTGACTCCACGGTGCTGAGCTTTATGAAAGACTTCGGCCTGATCCTGTTCGTGTTCTCGATCGGACTTCAGGTAGGCCCTGGATTCTTCCATTCCTTCAAGAAGGGCGGCGTCCAACTCAACTTCCTGGCCGTGACGCTTGTGCTTTTAGCCGTTGCGGTCACGCTTGCGATCCATTTCATCACAGGCGAGGATCTCAAGACTATGGTCGGAGTGATGTCCGGAGCGGTGACCAACACCCCTGGACTCGGTGCCGCGCAGCAGACGATGGCCGACTCGATGAGCGGGGAGAACTATCTGGCCTCCGACATCTCGGCGGCGACATCGGGACTTGCCTCGGCCTACGCCGTGGCCTACCCTCTTGGTGTGCTTCTCGTGATAGCGTTGATAATGTTCTTCAAGGCGATATTCAAAGTCGATCTCAACAAGGAGAAGGAAGCGCTTGACAATGAGGATAACAATGAGGATGTCGCCAGGCGTATGCACTGCGAGGTGGAGAACCCGGCCATATTCGGAATGACCATAAAGGATGCTACTAAGGACCTCGGCAACTCGATTGTCATCTCCAGAATCCTGAGGGACGGTGTGATGTCTCTTCCTGGTCCTGACACAGTCCTTCAGAAAGGTGACAAACTCCTCATCGTCACATCACAGAAGAATGTGGATTCGCTTAGAATCACTTTCGGGGAGGAAGTCCCGATGCACCTTCAGGACTGGGAGCAGCTTGACACCAAGATGGTCAACAGAAAGATCACCGTCACCAAGTCGAACCTGACCGGAGTGACACTGAGAAGCCTTAATGTCAGGGCGAACTACGGTGTCAGTGTCACCCGCGTGATCAGATCAGGCGTCGGTCTTGTCGCAAGGCCGAACCTCATCCTCCAGATGGGCGATGTCCTCAGGGTTGTCGGTCCGGAACTCGGAATCAGCGAGGTCGCTGACCTGGTCGGAAACCAGACATCCACACTCAACCGCCCGAACCTTATCCCGATCTTCTTAGGAATAGCCTTGGGTGTGATTTTCGGATCGATTCCTATCGCCATTCCGGGCATCCCTCAGCCGATCAAGCTGGGACTTGCCGGTGGTCCGCTCATCATAGCGATCCTGCTTGGCTATTTCGGCCCGAAGTGGAAGATCACGACCTACACGACACAGAGCGCCAACCTGATGGTCAGGGAGATGGGTATCTCCTTCTTTATGGCCGCCGTCGGTCTTGGAGCAGGTCAGAATTTCGTAAGCTCGATTCTTAACGGCGGTTACTGGTGGATTCTCTACGGAGCGCTGATCACATTCATCCCTGTCTGCACCATCGGCCTTATCGCAAGGTACGTCTGCAAGCTGAACTTCTACCAGATCTGCGGTCTGATCTCCGGAGGCACGACCGATCCGGCTGTCCTGGCCTTCACCCAGGGAGCCTACGGAACGGACTATCCATCAGTGAACTACGCCACGGTCTATCCTTTGACAATGTTTATGAGGGTTCTTGTGGCCCAGCTGCTGGTCCTTGTCGCTATAGCCTGACGTTATGTTTGATCTGACCTACCCTGTCTCTCCCGCTCCGCTGCTGCCTCTTCCTTCAGTTGACAGTCCCGGGGATGCTCCCCGTCCGGTCGGCGAGATGGTCCCGGTCGTGGAGGAGAACGGCCTTGTCATCGGACAGGCCACGAGGCAGACAGTCCACGGAGGGCTGAAACTGATGCATCCCGTGATCCATCTTCACATCATCAACAGGGAGGGCTGCCTGTACATTCAGAAGCGTTCGGCCAAGAAGGATCTTCTTCCCGGCCGCTGGGACACGGCCGTCGGTGGACACGTCGATTACGGCGAGTCTCTGGAGGAGGCTCTTTACCGCGAGGCTTCTGAGGAACTCGGATTCAGGGACTTCAATCCTGTCTATCTGAAGACCTACGTCTGGGAGTCCGCCCGTGAGAAGGAACTTGTCAATGTCTTTGCCACAGTCGGCAATTTCCGGCTCGCTCCTGACAATGACGAGGTGGATGAGGGACGTTATTTGAAGATGTCCGAGATCGAGTCCAACCTTGGTCTGGGACTTTTCACCCCGAATTTCGAGCAGGAATTCAAATCAATCAAAGACACATTACTCGCCCTTCTCTGATGGACAACCGCATTGACAAATTCATTAAGGACCAATTGTCGGTCTGGCCGCTTGCCGCTGAAAACTACCGCAATCTAAAGAAGGTGGAGACCAAGAGGCTGGTGATCGGAGGTTTGGAGGTGATCGTCCAGCACAACCCTTGCCGCGTGATCTCTTCCGAGGCCTCGCTGGACAAGAAGTCACTCAGCCGGAGACCGTGCTTCCTGTGTCCGGAGAACCGTCCTGCGCAGCAGTCGCACATCGAGTTCGAGGGACGCAAGGGACGGAACTACCGCGTCACGCTGAACCCTTATCCGATCTTCCCGTCGCATTTGGTGATCTCCAGTTTCGAGCACACGCCTCAGTCCATCTGGCACCGCTATCAGGATCTTCTTGACTTTGTCAAAGAGAACAATGAATATCTCGGATTCTACAACGGCCCGGTCAGCGGGGCCTCTGCTCCTGACCATCAGCACTTTCAGGCCTGTCCGCAAGGATTGATGCCTTTGCAGAACAGGATTGACGAACTGCTGTCGGGGGACGGGGGAGAGACCCTCGGTTTCCTGACGAATGTCAAGGAGGCGAGACTCTACCATCTTAATGAATATACCCGCGGAATCTTCATTCTGCGCGGTGAGACGGCGAAGTCCGTCGCCAAGTTGTTCTACCGTCTTCTTGACTGCGCACCCGTTCCTGAGGAGTCCGACGAGCCGAAAATGAACCTGTTCGCCTGGACGAAGGACGGGGAGTACCGCTCAGTCGTGATATTCAGAGAAAAGCATCGTCCGCATAATTTCAGTTCCACCGGTCGGGATCATCTTGCTATGAGTCCCGGCTGCGCTGATTTGGGTGGCGTGTTCATCGCTCCGAGGCGCGAGGACTACGACAAGCTTGACACCGCGCTGCTCTCTCAGGTCATCGATGAGATCACTATGAGCGACGAGACCGAGAAAGGCATAATCTGGCGGCTCACAAGGACTCAGCGCCGTCTTGAGGTCGGCATTATGTCAGGGAATGAGATTGATTTCGAGATCATTTCGGACGGAGCGGGTCGTCAGAGGGTGGAATATTCCGGAGGCCGCATCTCCTACAACGGGGTTCTTTACGATGAGCTGGTCTTCGAGGCGCAGACCGAGGCTACGATGTTCGCCGAGCCGTCGTTCATCCTTTACGGGGTGACCATTGGTGTGGATTTCCACTGGGAACGCAAGGTGACTCAGAAGTTCGCCGGGACGCTGAAGTTCATTGTTGACGGCGGCAAGGTCACGGCTGTCAACATCATCGGTGTGGAGGACTACCTGCTGAGCGTGATTTCCTCCGAGATGAAGGCTTCGGCCGGACTTGAGTTCCTCAAGGCGCACGCCGTGATCTCCCGCTCGTGGGTTTTGGCGCAGGTGGAGCGCCGCCGGAAGCCGGAGGTTGTGCCAAGTGGCACCTCGACAGGCTCAGTGACCACATTGCAACCGGTCGCTGTGGTTCGACAGGTTGGTGAGCGTGTCGAACCACACCAACCGGTCGCTGTGGTTCGACAGGCTCACCAACCAGTCGAAGCGCCGGATGGCATTGCTGTTGATTCAAAGGTCACTTCGACAGGCTCAGTGACCAGCGAATTCGAGTACATCAAATGGTTCGACCACGAGGATCACACCCTCTTCGATGTCTGCGCCGATGATCATTGCCAACGCTATCAGGGACTTACGATGGCCGTGGGCGACACTGTGCGCAAGGCCGTTGACCAGACCTGGGGGCTGGTGCTGACATCCGGCGGCGAGATCTGCGACGCCCGTTTCTCCAAATGCTGCGGAGGAAGGATGGAAATATTCAGCACCTGCTGGGAAGACAAGGATTACCCTTACCTCCAGCCGCTTCCTGACACGCCGGACTGCGCCGAAGGCGGCGACCCGTTCTGCGACACAAAGGACGAGGCTGTACTCACACAGGTGCTCAACGACTACGATCTGGAGACGAAGGACTTCTACAGATGGAGGACTGAATATTCCCGCGCGGAGGTCTCGGAACTTGTCCGCCGCCGTTCCGGAATAGACTTCGGCGAGATCCGTGACCTTGTTCCCGTGGACAGAGGCCCTTCCGGCAGACTGAAAAGGCTGAGGATTGTCGGGGACAAGAGGACAATGGTCATCGGCAAGGAGCTCATCATCCGCAGGTGGCTTTCCGAGTCCCATCTCAAAAGCTCGGCCTTTGAGGTTCGATGGGACGGAGACAGGCTGACGCTCGACGGCTCCGGCTGGGGACACGGCGTGGGGCTTTGCCAGATCGGAGCGGCGGTGATGGCCAGCCGAGGCTACACCTACGACCGGATTCTTGCCCACTACTATCCGGGAGCCGGATTGGAACAACGATAGCATAACCGACACATAATGAACAACTACACTAAACGTAACCCTTGGATGTGGATTCCTACCCTCTATTTTGTGGAGGGTATCCCGTACTTCCTGGTCAACAATGTCTCCGTCCTGATGTTCGCCAGGATGGGCGTTCCGAACGGCCAGATGGCCCTCTTCACATCCCTGCTCTATCTTCCGTGGACGCTTAAGTTCCTCTGGAGCCCGTTCGTGGACATCATCCGGACGAAGAGGTGGTGGATCATCACGATGCAGATCATAATGTCCGTCGCCTTCATCGCGCAGGCTCTCACTATGCCTCATCCTTCGGCCGAGTCAATCGCTGCGGGAAACACGCCGATGAGCCTGTTTATGTTCACGCTCATCCTTTTCATTTTGGCGGCCTTCGCCTCGGCGACGCACGACATCGCGGCCGACGGATTCTATATGCTGGCCCAGAGCCAGAGCAGCCAGGCTGCCTTTGTCGGAGTCCGCAGCACGTTCTACAGACTTGCCAACGTGTTCGGCAACGGCGTGATCGTGGCCGTGGCCGGCATCCTTGAGACCAAAACCGGCAACGTTCCTCTGGCCTGGCAGCTCACAATCGGTGGCTCAGGCGTACTCCTCACGGCTCTGACGCTTTACCACACATTCTCCATCCCGAGACCGGAGTCCGATGTGCCGAACATCCGGGAGGATTCCGGCAGCGATGTCGCGGAGATTCTCAAAGGGTTCGGCCGCACTGTCACGACCTATTTCCGTAAACCGGGCGTGTGGCTCGCGATTGTGTTTATGCTTTGCTACCGTCTCCCGGAAGCCTTCCTGATCAAGATGTGCACCCCGTTCCTTGTCGCTTCCAGGGAGGTCGGCGGACTTGGGATGCAGACCGCCGAGGTAGGATTGGCCTACGGCACCCTCGGCGTGATATTCCTTCTTCTCGGAGGCATCCTCGGAGGACTTCTCGCCTCCAGGATCGGCTTGAAGAAATCGATCTGGATAATGGCGGCGTTTATGACGCTGCCTTGCCTGTCGTTCGTCTATCTTGCTATGGTTCAGCCGACATCCTTTGTCACAATCAGCACCTGCATCGCCATCGAGCAGTTCGGCTACGGCTACGGCTTCACCGCCTATATGCTCTATATGATGTACTTCTCCGAGGGTGAGTTCAAGACATCCCACTATGCCTTCTGCACCTGCTTTATGGCGTTGAGTATGATGATCCCCGGAATGTTCGCAGGATTCCTCCAGGAGTCCCTCGGCTACCGCGGCTTCTTCTGGATGGTCATCGCCTGCTGCATAGCCACCGTCGCCGTCACCTTCCTCGCCGACCGACGTATAGACCCTGAATACGGAAAAAAATAATCAATGAATATATGAACTCAGCCAAAAGAATATTCACAGTGCTGCTTTCCGCGGCCGTGTTGTCGCTTTTTGTCGGCGGAGCCGCTGAAAGGCAGGTTGTGCGGACGGGAATCGAGGTTCTCGAAGGACGCGGTTTCGAAGGTCTTGTCGGCAAGAATGTCGGCCTTGTGACCAATCCGAGCGGTGTTGACCATAGCCTGCGATCCACGATTGACATCCTCAATGAGGCTCCTGGTGTGAGCCTGAAGGCTCTTTTCGCGCCTGAACACGGAGTGCGCGGGGATGCCTACGCCGGTTCTTACGTCGCTGACTCCAAGGATTCCAAGACAGGACTTCCTGTCTATTCCATCTACGGCCCGAACCGTAAGCCGAGCAAGAAAATGCTTGAGGGACTGGATGTTGTGGTCTATGACATTCAGGACATCGGAAGCCGTTCCTACACGTTCATCAGCACGCTCGGACTCGTTATGCGGGCCTGCGCCGAGAACGGCATCGAGGTTATGGTGCTTGACAGGCCTAACCCGCTGGGCGGAAACAAGGTGGAAGGCTGTCTTGTCGAGCCGGGTTTCCACTCGTTCGTCAGCGAGTTCAGCATCCCGTACATCTACGGCTTAACGGTCGGCGAACTCGCCATCCTCATCAACGAGGAAGGTCTGAACCGCGGCGAGAAAGGAAACGAGGAACCTTTGAAATGCCGTCTTTCCGTCATTCCGATGGATGGTTGGCACAGGCAGATGCTCTATCAGGACACGGGGCTTCCGTGGGTGCTTCCGTCCCCGAATATTCCTTATCCCCAGTCGGCCGTGAACTATCCGTCCTCCGGAGTGGCCGGGGAGTTCCAGGGCTACCTGAGCATCGGGATCGGCTACACTCTTCCGTTCGAGGTGTTCGCCGCCGAATGGATCGACGCTGACGCTTTGAAGGCTCGTCTTGACAGCTACAATCTTCCGGGTGTTGCTTTCCGGACAATCCATTTCAAGCCGTTCTCCGGCAGCCTTCAGGGAAAACTTATCCACGGGGTTCAGTTCCATTACACTGACTATGAGGCCGCTGTCTGCACACTTACCCAGTTCTATGTGATGCAGGCCGTGAACGAGCTTTATCCGGACAGGAATCCGTTTGCCCTTTCAAAGGGGCGCAACAATATGTTCGACAAAGTATGTGGTACGGATTATGTAAGAACGACTTTCGGGAAGCGCCTGAAGGTCGAGGACATCGCCGACTATTGGTCCAAGGATGTCGAGGCTTTCAAGAAGCTTTCCAAAAAGTATTGGCTTTACGATTAACCACTTAAAATCGAATCGTTATGAAGAATATTCTGCACATCGCCCTTGCGTCGGCCGTAGCGCTGGCCCTGCTGGCTTCACCAGTGGATTCATACTCACAGGAAAGACGTTCCTCCGGATCGAGGGGCAATACCACCTCTTCACAGAGCCGTTCGTCCTCCTCTTCCAACAGATCTTCCGGATCTACCACCAGAAGTTCGTCTTCCGACAGATCCTCATCATCGGCAAGGAGTTCGTCTTCCACCAGAAGCTCATCCTCTTCCCAAAGGCAGTCCTCAGCCGTGAGGAGTTCATCCTCCGATAGGTCATCCTCTTCGGTAAGCGGCTCGTCATCATCCACAAGATCCACTTCCCGCTCCAATGACAGCGGCACCTATCAGGACAACAACCGCAGAAGCAACAGCGGATCGACTTCGTCTTCCACCAGAAACTCGTCTTCTGTAAGGGGAGCCTCGTCCTCTGTAAGAAGCTCCTCATCAGACAACAGGTCGTCATCTTCCGTAAGAGGCTCATCCTCCGACAGGTCCTCTTCATCCTCCGTCAGGGGAGCATCCACCTCTGTAAGAAGTTCATCTTCTTCTGACAGGTCTTCGACATCGGTCAGAAGCTCATCCTCGGACAGGAACTCTTCTTCCTCTTCGGTAAGAGGTTCGTCCTCGTCAACCAGAAGCTCCGGCAACAGGGTCGCGAGGCAGATAGGATCTTCCTCCTCGACCAGAAGCAGCTCCGCCAGAGGCTCTGCATCTGACACACGCAGGGAGCAGTCCCAGAGGGTCGGCAACGCCACAAGGAACGGACTCACGTCTTACGACCGCAACGCGTTCTCCGGAAAGGATGTGATGAGAGAGAACAGAAGTGATTTTATGAGGATCGGCGATGACAGGAACGTCCACAGAATCCCGCCGCGCGACCGTGACTTTATGCCTTACGACCGTCCGGGACACTTCTGGGGACACGACCCTCACTTCTACGGCTACAGGGTTCACAAGCTCCCTCCTCGCTGCAGGAGAATGACCTACTGGGGAGTCGAGTACTGCATCTACGACGGAATCTATTACAGGCCGTACGGCGACATATTCGTTGTGTGCCGTCCTCCGTTCGGGGTCTGCATCGACCGCGCCGTGTCGGATCTGGTGTTCGCCTCGGTCCGTTTTGCCTACTACAACAACACCTACAGGATGTACCGGGCGATTGACTCCAACAACCGCATCATTGAGGAGCAGAACAGGATCATCGCCCAGAACAACGCCACCATAGCCGCCCAGAACAACGCTTTCGCCCTCAATTCCACAAGGGCCAACAGCGCCTACTCTCTGGCTGACAGGCTCGGCCTTGTGCAAAGCTACGCCTACGCCAACCAGCCGTACTACTATCAGGACGGAGTCTTCTACATCGTCAACTCCAACGGTCAGTACGAGGTCATCGTGCCGCCTTCAGGAGCCCTTGTCGAGGATCTTCCTGACGACTACGACACGATCACTCTTGACGGGATGGACTTCTACAAGGTTGACGACACGGTCTATAGACTGACCCTCGTGGAAGGCAAGCCTTACCTTGAGGTCCTCGGGCAGATGTACGGCAAGCTGGCCAACCAGTACAATTATTACTCAAACACGACTGCTTCCTACAACAGTCTCTACTAATCAGAAACATTGATGGACAAACTGAAGGGTTTATTCGAAAGTTACACAGGCCAGAAAGTCAATGAGACGGAGGAATTGAACTCTTCCGGAAGCCATAGGAGATATTTCCGTCTTAAAGGCGGAAATATCTCCATTATAGGTGTCATAGGCACGAGTCAGGAGGAGAACAACGCTTTCGTCAGTCTCGCCGCACATTTTCTCTCCAAGGGTATCAAGGTCCCTAAGGTGCTGGCTGTCAGCGAAGACGGAATGCGGTATATTCAAGAGGATCTTGGAAATGACCAACTCTACAATGTGGTCTCGCAGGGACGGGAGAGCGGCGAGTACAGTTCCTACGAGTGCCGGCTTCTGTGCCGCGCCGTGGAGATGCTGCCGAAGCTTCAGTTCAAGGGGGCGGAGGGGCTGGACTGGTCCGTCTGCTACCCTGAGCCTGAGTTCAACGAGAGGATGATTCTCTTTGACCTGAACTATTTCAAGTACTGCTTTCTGAAGGCCACCGGTCTGGAGTTCAATGAGGTGAGGCTTCAGGAGGACTTCGAGAGGCTCAAGGTGGATCTGATGCAGGATATGGGAAACACGTTTATGTACCGTGATTTCCAGGCGAGGAACGTGATGATGAAGGACGGAGAGCCGTACTTCATTGATTTTCAAGGAGGACGCAGAGGCCCGATCTATTACGACGTGGCGTCGTTCGTCTGGCAGGCCCGCTCCCGCTACCCGGAGAACCTCCGCAAGGAGATGGTGCAGACCTATCTGCGGGCGTTGAAGGGCTACACCTCCGTTGATGAGGAGCATTTCAACGAGAGGCTCAGGCTGTTTGTCCTTTTCAGGACCCTTCAGGTCTTGGGCGCTTATGGTTTCAGAGGCTATTTCGAGAAGAAGCCGCACTTCCTCGCGAGCGTCCCTTACGCTTTGGGCAACCTGCGCCGTCTGCTCCAGAAGCCGTTCGAGGACTATCCTTATCTGAACGAGATTCTCACAAAACTCACCACGATGGCGCAGTTCAACAACATCGCCGAGGACAAGCGGCTGGAGGTCAAAGTGTTCAGTTTCGCCTACAAGAAGGGGATTCCGGTTGACACTTCCGGCAACGGCGGCGGCTATGTCTTTGACTGCCGGGCGATCAACAATCCGGGCAAGTACGAGCATTACCGTCAGTTCACCGGACTGGACAAGGAAGTGATCAAATTCCTTGAGGATGACGGGGGAGTGACAAAGTTCCTGAACAATGTCTATGATCTCGTCGATAATCACGTCAAGTGCTTCATCGAGAGAAAGTTCACTCACCTTCAGGTCTGCTTCGGCTGCACCGGAGGACAGCACCGTTCGGTCTATTGCGCCGAACATCTCGCTCAGCATCTGGCCGACAGGTTCGACATAAAGATAACGGTCTCCCACAGGGAACTTGACATCGAGAAGATTCTGTAGATGAAAGCGATGATCTTTGCCGCCGGTCTCGGAACGAGGCTGAAGCCAGTCACGGACACTCTGCCGAAGGCTTTGGTGCCGATCGGCGGAAAGCCTCTCCTGTACCGTGTCGTCTCGAAACTCAAGGAGGCCGGAATCAGCGACTTCGTCATAAATGTCCACCATTTCGCGGACTCTGTCATCTGCTACACGCGGGGGCAGAATGATTTTGATGTCAATGTCCGTTTTTCGGACGAGAGGGATTTCCTTCGGGAGACCGGCGGAGGAATCAAGTTCGCCCGTCCGTTGCTTGAGGGAGGCCCTTTTTTAGTGCATAATGTGGATATTCTGTCTGACTTGGATGTCCGATGGTTCATCTCGCAGGCTCGTCCCGACGCTCTCTCGAACATTCTCGTCAGCGACCGCAGGACACAGAGGTATTTCCTTTTCGATGAGGGGATGAGGCTTGTCGGATGGACGAACATCGCTACCGGCGAGGTCAGAAGCCCCTTTGGGGACATAGATCCGGGACGTTTCCGGAAATATGCCTTCGCTGGCGTCCACTATGTCAGCGACGGAATATTCAAGGCCTTCGATGAGGGCGGATGGGGCGACAGGTTCTCGATCACCGATTTCTACATCAAGGAATGCGCCCGCCGTCCGATCTACGGAATCGTGCCTCCGGAACTTCATCTGATCGATGTGGGCAAGTTCGAGACATTGGCGGAAGCGGAGGAATTTGTAAGAAACACACTTAAAAACAACTGAATATGGCAAAAAGTAATTTCTGGTCCGAGTTCAAGGACTTTGCGATGAAGGGCAATGTCGTCGATCTGGCCGTCGGTGTTGTCATCGGCGGCGCTTTCGGCAAGATTGTCTCCTCATG
>CAYZKZ010000075.1:0-13272 GCA_964479325.1 uncultured Muribaculaceae bacterium | reverse complement strand
GTTCAACCTTGACGTTGACCAGACGTTCATCGCGGCCATCCTGCCCATCATCGGTTACGCCATCAACGATAACGTGGTTATCTTCGACCGACTCCGTGAGTACAGGACGATGCATCCTAACGTTGACGTGAGGACGAACACCAACCAGGCCATCAACGCCACGTTGACCCGTACCGTCAACACCTCTGTCTCCACCCTCGTCACGATGCTCGCCATCGCTGTGTTCGGAGGTGAGTCAATCAGAGGTCTTGCGGTCGCTCTTATCCTTGGTATCTGCATCGGTACCTACGCATCCATCTTCATCGGTACTCCGGTGATGTACGACGCCACAATATGGGATCAGAAGCGCCTCGCCGCCAAGAACGGCAGCAAATCCTCAAAGAAATAATCTTTGGCAAATGAATATACGAAAGCGGGTGGCCGTCGGGTCATCCGCTTTTTTGCATCTTGTCTCTTTGGTTGCAGGCTTGCTGACAGTCTTCGGCTGGCCTGTGGCTTCGACAGGCTCAGCCACCAGCGCTTCGGCCACTAATCTTCCGGTCGCTGAGCTTGTCGAAGTGCCTGAGCCTGTCGAAGTGACTGAGCCTGTCGAACCACGGTAACTGAGCTTTCGGTCACTGAGCTTGTCGAAGCGCCGCTCTTCCTTGTCAAAAATAAAAGTCGGCCGAGATATTCCTCAGCCGACTTTTACATATTCGTAGATGGTAAATTACCGAATCATATTCTTAGGGTCGAGCGCCTTGTCAAGCTCCTCCTTGGTGAGCAGCCCCTTCTCAAGGACGATGTCATAGACTGAGCGGTTGGTCTCAAGGGCTTCCTTGGCGACCTTTGTGCTGGCCTTGTAGCCGATGATTGGGTTGAGGGCGGTCACGATGCCGATGCTGTTCTTGACCATCTCGTAGCAGCGATCCTTGTTGACAGTGATGCCTTCAACGCACCTGGTGCGCAGGGTGTTCATTGCGTTTGTCAGCCAGGTGATGCTCTCCATAATCGACTCGGCGATCACCGGCTCCATAACATTAAGCTGGAGCTGTCCGGCCTCTGCGGCGAAGGAAACGGTGGTGTCGTTGCCGATCACCTTGAAGCAGACCTGATTGGTGACCTCAGGGATGACTGGATTGACCTTTCCTGGCATAATTGATGAGCCAGGGGCCATCGGAGGAAGGTTGATCTCCTTGAGTCCGCAGCGTGGGCCTGAGGTAAGGAGTCTGAGGTCGTTGCAGATCTTTGAAAGCTTGACAGCCAACCTCTTGAGGGCTCCGGAGTAGCTGACGTAGGCTCCTGTGTCAGGTGTCGCCTCGACAAGGTCCGGAGCGGCGATGAAGTTCTCGCCCGTGAGCTCGGTCATCTTCTTTGCGCAGAGTTCGGCGAATCCCGGTTTGGCGTTGAGGCCGGTGCCGATGGCTGTTCCGCCCATATTGATCTCATAGAGGAGGTTCGCGTTTCTTTCAAGGTTCAGGACCTCTTCCTGAAGGTTTGTGGCGTAGGCGTGGAACTCCTGTCCTGATGTCATAGGAACAGCGTCCTGAAGCTGGGTACGTCCCATCTTGATCACGTGCTTGAACTCCTCACCCTTGTCTTTGAATGCGTTGATGAGATCCCCCAGACTCTGCTCAAGCTTCCTGTTCATTCTGATGAAGGCGTAGCGGAAAGCTGAAGGGTAAGCGTCGTTGGTCGATTGCGCGCAGTTCACGTGGTCGTTAGGGGAGCAGAACTGGTACTCGCCCTTCTTGTGTCCCATAATCTCAAGAGCCCTGTTGGCGATGACCTCGTTGGCGTTCATATTCACGGATGTTCCTGCGCCTCCCTGCATCATATCCACAGGGAACTGGTCGTGAAGCTTGCCGTCGATGATCTCGCGGCAGGCGGCCACGATCGCGTCGGCGATTTGTGGGTCAAGCGCTCCTAACTCCTTGTTGGTCTCGGCTGCGGCGAGCTTGATGCAGGCCATAGCGATGACGTACTCAGGATAGTCGCGCATCCTGGTGTTGGAAATCTTATAGTTGTTGAGAGCCCTCTGTGTCTGAACACCGTAGTAGGCCTCAGCCGGAACTTGAAGTTCCCCAAGAAGATCAGATTCGATCCTGAATTTCTCTTCGCTCATAATGAATTAATCTTATTTATTAATAAATTGTTTTATAATCTGTCCGACAAAGGTAAGTCCAAAAAAGATTATAAGCAAAATTGCGGAGATAAATTTCATTTTATTATTGTATTCGCCCTTGTAGTTCGACTGGCTCACCAACCGTGGTTCGACGCTTCGACGAGCTCAGAGACTGCAGGCTCACCAGCCCGGTGCGGTCGCTGAGCTCGTCGAAGCGCCGCACTAAGCGCCATACGAAGCGCCGCACAATCATATTAACTGAATATTCCAATGAATATTGCTACCTTTGCAGACATATTCAATCAAATAAGACAATGAGAGCGGTAGGAACAGTTCTTCTGTTGGTCCTTTCCAACATATTTATGACATTCGCCTGGTACGGCCACCTGAAGCTTCAGGAGATGAAGATCTCCACAAGCTGGCCCCTGATCTTGGTCATCCTCTTCTCCTGGGGAGTCGCTCTTTTTGAATATTGCGCCCAAGTCCCCGCCAACCGCCTCGGCTTCTCCGGCAACGGTGGCCCGTTCAGCCTTATGCAGCTGAAGGTGATCCAAGAGGTAATCTCCCTCGTTGTCTTCACCGTCATCGTCACCGTCCTTTTCAAAGGCGAGTCCCTCCACTGGAACCACATAGCCGCCTTCCTCTGTCTCATCCTCGCCGTCTTCTTCGTCTTCCTGAAGTAACTCCCTTGCTGCGCTATCGGCTCACTCAGACAAACGTCCCTTTTGCCGTAAACCGCAACTCCTTACAGATGAGTAATTTATAAAAGCCTGCCGGAACGAATGGAATGGCACGGATCTCTAATATGTTTATTGATAGGTAGTTGCGTTTTACGATTGTGGATTTTTGAGTAACCTGTGATATTTAAATAAGCTAATGATGTTTTTCTCAATCTACTCCTTACTAATATTTCAATAATACCTTAATAGTTTTTATGAGGGAACGATTATTCTTATTATGCCTGTCGGTGTTATTCTGCTTGCCGGTCAATGGTCAGACTGAGAAGCCGTTGGACTATGACGTGATTGGTGTCAGAGTCGGGCAGGTATTGAATTATTCTCAATTTGTGGCCGCTTTCGGCAAGCCAGACAAATATGAAAAGACTTGCGCTGACGGTGGCGTTTACTCTTCTGTGGAGACGTATTGGAAAGGAGGAAATGTTTTTGAGTTCAGCGATGGTGGGCATTTCTGTGGCTTTACTCTTTCCGATAGTGCGTATGCGGCATTGACGTTGATTGCCTCAGGAGGAATCAAGGTGGGGGATAAATTGTCAAGGTTGGACGGATTCCGTTACGGGAAGCCAGTTGTGGCGGAGTGGATGCGGCCTTTTGGGTACTACACGCCTTATGTCCTGTTCCCGGAGCGGGATGGCAAGGTGTTCCTTTTCGTCCGGGATGGGATAATAGAGAAGATTTCATATTCTGACCCGGTATAAGGGAAAGGCTGACGTGGCGGACAAGTGCCTGATACTCAGTGGAATGTTATGCTCTACTCCCGGGGTTTCCGGTGGGGTGTAAGATGCTTTATCTTGCTTAATATCAATTGCTTGTCCGCCACGGTAAGCGCAATGTGACAGCTGGGGGAGTGTGTCGTGGAGAGGGGTCAGGGCGAGGGGTAAAAGCACAGATGGGGATGGCGGAAGGAAGTCGGCTATCAGCCGACCAAGCGCTTCAGCGCGCGTCCCCTCTCCACTAGGAAGAGGGGTCAGGGTGAGGGGTAAAAGCACAGATGGGGATGGCGAAAGCCATCCCCATCTGTGCCTCGGGCGGGAATCGAACCCGCACGGACATTGCTGTCCAAGGGATTTTAAGTCCCTCGTGTCTACCATTTCACCACCAAGGCGATTGGATTGAGCCTCAAAACCGCTTTGAACCGGATCAAAGCATCGAGACTTACCAAACGCAAATTTACTAAAAAATTGTCAATAGTATTTCTTTTCCTGTCGGTACAATGCGATAAAGATGAAAATCATTATCGTGAACGCCCACAGCGAAGAGCCTCCATAGCTCAGCAGCGGCAGAGGAATGCCGATCACAGGCATAAGCCCGATGGTCATTCCGATGTTGATGAACAGGTGCATAAAGATGCACGAGGCCACACAGTAGCCGTAGATCCGGGTGAACGCCTCCCGGCTCTTCTCGGCATCCGAGATGATCCTGACAATCAGGAACACGTAGAGGCCTATCACTAACAGACAGCCTAAGAATCCCCATTCCTCCCCGACAGTGCAGAAAATGAAGTCAGTACTCTGTTCCGGCACGAAACCGAATGTCGTCTGCGTCCCGCCGAGGAATCCTTTCCCCGTCAGGCCACCTGAACCGATGGCGATCATACTCTGGTTCACGTTGTAGCCGACACCTGCCGGATCCTCCTTCATCCCAAGCAGTACCTCTATTCTTTTGCGCTGGTGATCCTGAAGGATGTTGTTGAAAATGAACTCGGTGGAGAAAACCAGCGCTATTCCGGCGATGAGACCGAGAGCGGACATAGACAGGAACCGCCTGCGGGACTTGTACCCTTTGTAAAGCATAAAAGGCACAGCGATGGCGCAGACCCCGACAAGCACGTAAAGCGGCTTTATCTTCCCGACGAGACTCTCAGGGTCGAACTTGCCGAAAATCCACGGCAGCAGGCACATCAGTATGAATATCCCTGCGAAAGCTCCTGAAAGCGCGCTGATCCTGCCGGAATCCAGCTGGTTGCACAGAAGCAGGATTCCAGCCAACACAAGCAGCGACACATAAGCCGAGGCTGTCAGGGTAAGGATGAACAGAAGGGCGGCGACCCCGATGCAGAAGATCCACCAGCCGGAGAACCCTTCCCTGTACATCACGAAGATGAACCCGATATAGACGAGGGCGGATCCGGTCTCTTTCTCTCCAAGGATGACGATCATCGGCACGCCGAGGATAAGCGCTGTCAGAAGGAAGTCCTTGAACCGGGTGATCCGGAAGTTCGCCTGGCTCATAAGCGTGGCCAAAAGCAGGGAAGTGGTGATCTTCGAGACCTCCGCGGGCTGGAATCTGACCGGCCCGAACTCGAACCACGACCGAGAGCCTTTAACCTCCACGCCAAGGAATATCACGGCCACAAGCATACACAGCACAAAGAGGTACAAAGGCACGGAAGCGCTTTCCCACAGTTGGGAGTTGACCACGAACAGAATTACCGCGGCCAGTCCAAGCGATGTCAGAATCCACACGAACTGCTTGCCGCAGCGGAAATTATAATCGAATATGCTTGCGGGGCCATCGGAGTGAATGGAGGCGTAGATGTTGACCCATCCTATAAGGATGAGCAGCAGGTAGGTCACTACCAGCGCCCAGTCAACACTCTGTCTTATGCCTCTGTCCGAAAAGTTCTCCATTATATTAATAAGTCTTGACCCTTGACATCAGATTGCCTTGCAGGACTCTGTCCTCCAGCCCGCGGCGCTCGGCGCTGATCTCCCCGTTGAGATATTTCTCGACTAAAAGGGATGCGATAGGGGCCGCCCAGGTAGCGCCGAATCCGGCGTTCTCGATGTATGCCGCGACAGCGATCTTGGGATCGTCCTTCGGTGCGAAGCAGATGAACACGGAGTTGTCGGCTCCGCGCGGATTCTGGGCCGTGCCGGTCTTTCCGCAGATGTCCAGACCCGGAACGGCCGCGATCGAGGCTGTTCCTCCTGAGCCGAAACCGCTGTTGACCGCCCGCCACATTCCGTTGATCACCTTCTTGAAATTCGTCGTGTCAACCATCGTGTACTGCCTCTCGTAGTATTTAGGATCGATCTCTACCCCTTCTGAGGCCTTCACGATGTGCGGAATCTTGTACCAACCCCTGTTCGCCACTGTCGCGGCCAGATTGGCGATCTGGAGCGGAGTCACACCGACCTCTCCCTGGCCGATCGAGATGGAGATGATGGTCGTGAACTTCCACCCGCCCTTGCCGTAGCGCTTGTTGTACAGCTTCGATGTCGGGAGTGTCCCTCCTAATTCGGCAGGGAAGTCGCTTCCCAACTTGTGGCCGAATCCGAAGCTCTGGACGTACTCGTTCCACTTGTCGAGCGCCTCGCCGATGTCGTGGTACTTCTTGTTTTCAAGAATATTCTTGAGTACGTAGCAGAAATAGCCGTTGCAGGACATCATTATCGCCTCCTCCAGCACCAAAGGTGACCTGTGGACGTGGCAGCCAAGCTTTCGGTTTCCAAAATGATAGCCCTGGCTGCACGGGTAGGCCATCTCGGTGGTCAGCGTGCCTTCCTGAAGCCCGATGAGGCCGTTCACGAGCTTGAAGACGGATCCCGGAGGGTAAGGGGCTTGGACGGCGCGGTTGAACATCGGCTTGTGAGGGTCCTTGATGATCTCGTCATAGTGCTGTCCTATGTCCGCCAGCATACTCACATCGACTCCAGGGCTTGAGACCAGGGACAGGATCTCTCCGGTCTTCGGCTCTATCGCGACAAGACTCCCGACCTTGTTCTTCATCAGCTCCTGGCCGTATTGCTGCAAGTCGGCGTTGATTGTCGTGTAGATGTCGTGGCCCGGCACGGCCTCCTTGTCCATCTCCCCGTCCTTGTAGCGCTGCTCGATCTGGTTGTGTGAGTTGCGCAGGTAGATGTGGTAGCCTTTCTCGCCGCGCAGCTCCTTCTCGCGGGCGGCCTCGATTCCGGTCTTTCCGGCGTAGTCTCCGGAACGATATTCCCCGGAATGCTTCTCAATGTAATTGGCATCTACCTCGGAGACGTAGCCGAGAAGGTTTCCTCCGGCATTGACTGGATAGTCCCGGATGCTTCTGGCCTGTCCCCTGAATCCTGGAAAGTTGTACTGGACCTCGGCGAACCGCATATATGTCTCCGGCTTTATCTGCTTCAGCATCACCACGCTCTGGTAGCCAATGCGGCGGCGGTTTCTTGCATATTCGGACATTTTCTCCCGGATGAATTCGGGTGTGATGTTCAGCGCGTCGGCCAGCATCAGGGTGTCGAACTGCTTCACCTCCCTCGGAGTTACGAGGATGTCGTAGGTGACCTTGTTGCTGACTATGATCTTGCCGTCCCGGTCGTAGATGATGCCTCTGGTCGGGTAGATGATGTCATAGACCATCGAGTTGTTGGACGCGTTGATCTTGTACTTGTCGTCGATGATCTGGATGTAGAATAATTTTCCGAGGATGATCGCGGCCACGACGAAAAGACCTATCACCAGGGCTTTTCCCCTACCTTCTGTCTTCATCTGTCAGTAGATTTATGAAGCAGATCGAAACGAGGTAACTGGCCAGGGTTGAGAGGCCGAAGCAGGAGAGGACGAACCATAGTGGTCTGGTTCCGGCGCAATCTACCGGAATGTAGATGATGAGGAACAGCATCGTCATCAGGATGACGGCTAAGGAGACCCTTGCGAATCCGTACTTGCGGATGGTCACGTTCTCTTTGTGCTCGAACGGCTCGTTGCCGAAAAACGCCCCGATCACGGGTCTTCTCAGCAAGGCCACCGGCACGAGTGACATAGCGTTGATCCCGAGTGTGCCTTCCGCGAAATAGTCCACCGCAAGTCCGGTGACGAACGCTATCAGCATAGATTTGACGACTCCGACCTTGGTCGGGATGCACAGAACCATCACCGGCAGGATCGTGATCATCAAGTAAGGCGTGAAATGGAAGTAGTTGCTCAGGATCATCTGGGCGACTGTCAGCAGAATGTATGTGAGAGTGAAGCTGTTTCTCATTTCTCGCGCTGTTCTTCTTCTAATTGTTCGATGGCCTCGATCTCCTTGGATCTCTCATTGGCGACGATCGTGACATATTTCAGAGCCTTGTGGTTCTGGAACAGGTTGACCTCGATCTCATTGGTGGCTCCGTTGATGATTTTGGAGTCGCCGGTGACCCCGATCGGGATGTCGGGCGGAAAGATTGTGGAGTACCCGCTGGTATAGACTGTGTCTCCCGGAGAGAACTTGAACTGGAGAGGAATCTCTTTGAGGATCGCCTTGTCGGCGCTCATCCCGTCCCAGGCCAGCGGCCCGACGGCTCCCGATCTCCCGAGCCTCGCGCTGATGGACAGTTCGGCGTTCAGGAATGAGATGGCGTACGAGAAATGGTCGCTCACGGCGTCCACGATGCCTATCACGCCCTGCGGAGTGATCACACCTGAATTGCGTACCACGCCGTCCGCACTGCCCTTGTCGATGATCAGGTAGTTGTGCTGGGTGTTGGTGCTGGACTTGATGATGGTCGCCGGAATATGCTCGAACCCGTCGCTCATAAGGGAAGGCTGGGCTTCCTGGTCGATCGACCTGAGCGTCAGCTCGTAGCTCCGGGCCAACTCCCGCAGACGCTCGTTCTCCACGGCAAGCTCATCGTTCTGCTTCTTGAGAGAGAAGTAGCTGGAGATCCCCTGGGTGGTTCCCCAGACTTTGGCCATAAACCCGTGGGAGATTCTTGCGACCCATAGTCTTTGGATCTGGCTGTTGTGTGACAACGCCATAACAGCCGCGGCCTCCAGCAAGATGAAGACCGCGACTGTCATAATGTTCTGCACAACAGACCTTTCCTTAGGCATTATCTCATCAGGAATGAGTAGTTGGAAGTTTTCTTCAGGGCGATGCAGGTTCCTCTGGCCACGGCCCTGAGCGGATCCTCTGCCACGTGGAACTGGATGTTGACTTTCTCCGTGAACCTCTTCGCGAGACCGCGCAGCAGAGCGCCGCCTCCGGAAAGGAATATTCCGTTCTCGACGATGTCCGAGTACAGTTCAGGAGGTGTCTGCTCAAGCACTTGCAGGATTGAGGACTCCAGCTTGGCGATTGACTTGTCGAGGCAGTGGGCGATCTCCTGATAGGTGACGGTGGCCTCCACAGGGTGGGCTGTCATCAGGTTCGGCCCGTTCACTACGTACGGCTCCGGCTCTTCGTCAAGATCCGGGATGACGGCTCCGACGGCGATCTTGATCTTCTCCGCGGTGGTCTCTCCGATCTTGATGTTGTGCTGCTGGCGCATATAGTACTGGATGTCGCTGTTGAACACGTCTCCGGCGGTGTTGATGCTTTCCTGCTGCACGATGCCGCCCAGCGAGATGACTGCGATCTCGGCGGTTCCTCCACCTATGTCAACGACCATATTCCCTTTAGGGGCTTCCACGTCGAGGCCGATACCAAGCGCCGCGGCCATCGGCTCATACACAAGATAGACATCGCGTCCTCCGGCGTGCTCGCAGGAGTCGCGCACGGCCCTGATCTCGACCTGGGTGCTTCCGGAAGGGATTCCGACCACGATCTTGAGGTTAGGTGTGAACAACGATTTCTTCTTGCTGTTGACCTGCTTGATGAATCCCTTGATCATCATCTCGGCGGCGTTGAAGTCGGCGATCACGCCGTTCCTCAGAGGCCTGATGGTCTTGATCCCCGGATTCGTGTGCTCGTGCATCAGCTTGGCCTGCTGGCCGATGGCTATGCACTTGCCGGTGTTGTTGTCTATCGCGACAATGCTCGGAGCGTCCATCACAATCTCGTCATTCCTGAAAATGACGGTGTTGGCGGTCCCGAGGTCCATCGCTATCTCTTGAGTCAGAAATGAAAATGCCATAACTGAATATATTCGATTCTTAAATTTTTATTGTGTACTATACAATTTGTAAATATACGAAAAAAGTTATATTTGCGAGAATTATTATGAGCAGAAAAAAATATTTAATCGTTATGGCGGCCGGCAGCGGCGTCAGAATTGGCGCTTCCGTGCCGAAGCAGTTTCTCGATCTGGGCGGGGTCCCGATCCTTCGCAGGACGATAGAGGCGTTCACATCGGCTGTCCCCGATGTCAAGGTTGTCACTGTTCTTCCCGAAAGCCACATCGCGTTCTGGAAGGAATATTGCCTTTCCTCGGACTTCGGATGCCCTCAGACCTTGGTCTCCGGAGGGTTCACGCGTTTCCATTCCGTAAGAAACGCCTTGAGGAAAGTGCCTGATGGCGCGGTGGTGGCCATCCACGACGGAGTCAGACCGCTCCTCTCGCAGGCTATGATCAGGAATATGTTCGCCCGGATGGATTCCGGAAGCGTCCGCGCCCTGATTCCGGTCATCCCGTCGGTTGACACGCTCAAGGTCTTGGACCGTGTCAAGGATTCCGAAGGGAACGAGGTTCTGGCCTCCGCCGAGGGCGAGAATGTGGATAGAAGCCGGATTTTCGGCGCGCAGACCCCTCAGATGTTTCTTTCAGAGGACATCAAGGAGGCATATTCACAACCTTTTGACACAGCCTTCACTGATGACGCTTCCGTCGCGCGCAAAAAAGGAATACCCCTCTCCTTTTGTGCCGGAGAGAGGTATAATTTCAAGTTGACATCCCCTGAGGATCTGTCCCTCGCGAGACTGATTATTTCGTCTTCCTCTCGAACTCGTTAGGCTGGTAGCTTGTACGCTTGTAGTCCTTGACCCAGACCTGGCGCTCTATGGCCTGGTCGAGGGAGATCATCGTCTCGGTTGACTGGATGTAAGGAATGTTCTGAATCGTGTTGATAAGAATCTCCATAAGGTGGTCGTTGTCAAAGCAATACACCTTGAGGAGCAAGGCGGCCTTTCCGGTCACGAAGTGGCACTCCACGATCTCGGCGATCTTCTTGAGGTTCGCCACGACCTCAGGGTACTTGTCGGCCTCCGAAAGGGAAACGCTGATGAAGGCGCACACATTGAGTCCCAACGCCTGAGGTTTCACGAGAAGTCTTGATCCGGTGATCACTCCGTTGGATTCCAGCCTTTTTACTCTCTGATGGATAGCGGCTCCCGAAACACCGCACTCGCGGGCGATTTCCAGGAAAGGCATCCTGGCGTTGTTTACCAGAAAGGAAAGAATTTTCTGGTCAATCTGATCGATGTGATAAGTTGCCATTGCTTTCGATTTATAACTAAACTGCCGCTAAAATATATAAAAAAACTTAAAAAATCAAGATTTCTTAAACCTTCTTCGTCCCTTTTCTGTTGGTTTGGAATTGTTAATGATCTCCTGGCAGTCGCTCTCGGTCAAAGCGGCGGCGTCAGTGCCTTTCGGAATCCTGTAGTTGGACCCGCCGTGCTTGATGTAAGGGCCGTAGCGGCCGTTGATGACCTGGATGTCGCTGTCCTTGAACTCTGCCATAATGCTGTTGGCGGCGGTTTTGTTCAGTCCTTCCTCGATGATCGCCGAGCATTCCTCAAGAGTGATCTTGAGCGGATCCTTGCCGCGTGGAATCGAGAAATTCTTGTCGCCGTATTTCAGGTAAGGCCCGAAGCGGCCTTTGAGAGCGGTCACCTCGACACCGTTATATTCACCGACAGTGCGAGGCAGCTGGAACAGCTTGAGCGCATCGTCCAGAGTGATGTTCTCGATGAGCTGGCCTTTCCCGAGTGACGCGTACTGGACATTCTCGCCCTCTCCTTTCTGGATGTAAGGCCCGAACTTGCCGAATTTCGCCGTGATCTTGTTGCCCTCGGCGTCGGTTCCGAGTTCCTTGGACACGTGGCTGTAGTCGCCCTCGCGCAGCACCTCATCGACCTTCTTGTGGAACGGAGAGTAGAACTCCCCGATGACCTTGTTCCAGACAAGGTTGCCGCTGGCGATCTGGTCGAACTCCTTCTCCACGTTGGCCGTGAAGTCGTAGTCCATAATGTCCGTGAAGTATTTCTCAAGGTAGTCTGTCACGATCATACCGATCTCCTGAGGAAGGAGCCTGCCTCTTTCCGCACCGATGGTCTCGGTCCTGGCCACTTCGGCGATGACTCCTTTCCTGAGGGTCAAGTCATTGACTTTGACGGTTTTCCCTTCCTTGTCACCTTTGACTATGTAGCCTCGTCCCGTGGTCAGGGTGGCGATTGTCGGAGCGTAGGTGGAAGGTCGTCCGATGCCGAGTTCCTCAAGTTTCTTGACCAGCGTGGCCTCTGAATATCTTGACGGGGCGGCGGTGAACTTGCATTCGGCGTCTATTCCCTTCTCCTCCATCGTCGTTCCGATCTGAAGGTCCGGAAGCATCACCTCCTCTTCCTCCGTCTCCTGACCGTCGGTGCCCTCGATGTATAGCTTAAGGAAGCCGTCGAACAGAACCTGCGTGGCCTGGGCGTTGAACTTCTCCTGTCTCTTGTCGGAGGCGACCCTCAGGGTGGTGTTGAGAACCTTCGCGTCGGCCATCTGTGAGGCGACCGTCCTCTTCCAGATCAGGTTGTAGAGTTTCTGCTCCTGCGCCGTCCCCTCGATCTCCGTGTTCCCGATGAATGTCGGGCGGATGGCCTCGTGGGCCTCCTGCGCCCCCTTGCTGTGGGTCTTGAACTGACGCGGCTTGGAATATTCATCGCCGAAATTCTCGGTTATGAACTTCTTCGCGGCGCCGAGCGCCAGGGTTGAAAGGTTCGTGGAGTCAGTTCTCATATAGGTGATGAGGCCGCGTTCGTAGAGGCTTTGGGCGACCCTCATCGTCAGGCTTACCGGGAAGCGCAGTTTCCTTGCCGCCTCCTGCTGAAGCGTCGAGGTCGTGAACGGCGCCGCCGGGAAGCGGACAGCCTCTTTTTTCTCCACGTCGGAAACGGTGAATCCCGCCCCTATGCAGTCCTGAAGGAAATTCCTGGCCTCGTCGATTGTCTTGAACTTCGTGTCAAGGACAGCCTTGACCTTGACTGATTCCGGGAAGCCGGCCGGATGGAAGACGGCCTCGACCTTGTAGAAGGACTCGTGGCTGAATCCCATAATCTCTTTCTCCCTCTCGACCACCAGCCTCAACGCCACGGACTGCACGCGTCCGGCCGAGAGCTTCGGCTGAACCTTTTTCCAAAGGACAGGTGACAGCTCGAAGCCGACGAGCCTGTCCAGAACCCTGCGGGCCTGCTGGGCGTTCACAAGGTTCATATCTATTGACCGCGGGTTCTGCACCGCATTGACTATCGCGTCTTTGGTGATCTCGTGGAAGACTATTCTCCGAGTCTGCTCCTTGTCCAGTTCGAGAGTCTCGAAGAGATGCCAGGAGATGGCCTCTCCCTCCCGGTCCTCATCGGACGCGAGCCACACTATGGAGGCGCTTTCCGCCGCCTTCTTGAGTTCTGCCACCACCTTCTTCTTGTCGGAAGGAATGACATATTCAGGAGTGAAATCCTTTTCCACATCCACGCTCAGTTTCTTGTCCTGAAGGTCTCTGATGTGTCCGAAGCTGGATTTCACCTCGTAGCCGTTA
>CAYZKZ010000074.1:0-13289 GCA_964479325.1 uncultured Muribaculaceae bacterium | reverse complement strand
CCTATGAGTACCAAGGGCGGAATCATCTTTGGAATCGGAATAGGTTTCATCACGCTGATGATCAGGTACTTCGGCTCTTATCCGGAAGGAGTCAGCTTCGCTATTCTTATTATGAACTCAACGGTTCCGCTTCTGAACAAGTGGTTCCATCAGAAAAAATACGGGAGGGCTTAGGTTATGGCAGTGAAATCGAATCTTACCACAATGGTGGTTTGTCTGACAGTTGTCAGCCTTGTCTGCTCGGCGCTTCTTGGCGGAATGTACGCTCTGACAGCAGAGCCGATCGCCAAGGCCAACTCCGACATTCTGAAAGCCTCCATCGGGGCTGTGCTGCCTGAGGGCGGTGAGCTTTCCGAGGCAAAGCCGGTTGAGGTCGGCGGACAGGCTTCTGAATATTATGTCAGCACCAAGGACGGTGTCCCTGTGGCCTACGCCGTGAAATCCACGACTGTCGGCTTCGGTGGCCCGCTTGTCCTGATGGTCGGCATCACCGCCGACGGAGTGGTCTATAACACTTCTGTGCTGTCCCACAGCGAAACGCCTGGCCTTGGAGCCAAGTGCAACACCGACGAGAAGTTTATGAGCCAGTTCAAGGGCTTCGATCCGGCCTCCAAGACCCTGGCGGTCAAGAAGGACGGTGGCGATGTGGATGCCGTCACGGCCTCCACCATCACATCCAGGGCCTACACGCTCGCGATCGACAACGCCGTCAAGGCCCTTAATGCAATCAAAGGAGAATAGGATATGAGCAGCAATAAATTGAATCTTTTCACCAAAGGTTTCCTGAAGGAGAACCCTACGTTTGTCCTGCTTTTAGGTATGTGTCCTACATTGGCGACCACGACCTCGGCCATCAACGGTCTGAGTATGGGCCTCGCCACCCTGTTTGTCCTCGTGCTGTCGAACATCGCCATCTCGGCGATCGCTCCGCTTGTGCCGGACAAGGTGCATATTCCTGTCTATATCGTGGTGATCGCCACCTTCGTGACGATTCTCCAGTTCGCGATGCAGGCCTACACTCCGGCGATGTACACGACCCTCGGACTTTTCATCCCGCTCATCGTCGTGAACTGTATCGTCCTCGGCCGCGCCGAGGCGTTCGCCAGCAAGAACGGCATCCTTGACTCGGCTCTGGACGGTCTTGGAATCGGTTTGGGCTTCACCCTCTCGCTGACTGTCCTCGGAATCGTCCGCGAGATCCTTGGAAGCGGCTCCGTGTTCGGACTCAAGTTCATCCCGGGTGACGGAATCCTTGTCTTTGTGATGGCTCCGGGAGCGTTCCTCGCCCTCGGCTACCTTATGGTTCTGTTCAACAAAATCGCTAAAAAGAACTAAGTTATGGAATATTTCCTCATAATAATCTCGGCGATATTCGTCAATAACATAATGCTCGCCCAGTTCCTGGGCACGTGTCCGTTCCTGGGTGTCTCCAACAAGATCTCCACGGCGACCGGTATGGCCGGCGCTGTGTGCTTCGTGATCACCCTCGCGACCTTGGTGACCTACCTGATCAACCAGTACCTTTTGGTGGCCTTCGGACTCCAGTTCCTCCAGACCATCGCCTTCATTCTCGTGATCGCCGCCCTTGTGCAGATGGTCGAGATCGTGCTGAAGAAGATCAGCCCGTCCCTCTACCAGGCGCTCGGAATATTCCTGCCTCTGATCACCACGAACTGCGCCGTGCTTGGCGTCGCTCTCAATGTGGTCACAAAGGAGTTCGCTTTCGGCGGCCCGGCGCATCTGCTGAACCTCGCAGAGTCCGTGGTCTATGCCTTCGCGACAGCCGTCGGCTACGGAATGGCGCTCGTTCTGTTCGCCGGTCTCCGCGAGCACCTCGATTTGAATGATGTCCCTAAGCCGTTCAAAGGCATTCCGATAGCCCTCATCACGGGCGGAATCCTCGCTATGGCGTTTATGGGATTCTCCGGTTTAGTATAGTATTTGCAGCCACACAGACCTTGTTTGTTTGGCAAATAGAGTTTTTTAAAAGTTAGTATTATGAAAAAGACAATTTTGATTCTTGCGGCTGTCCTCGGTTTCGCCGTGGCGGCAAGCGCCCAGCCAAAGGCTCTCGGTGTACGCATCGGTTGGGGAGTTGACCTCACCTACCAGAACTATGTGGGCGGATCAGACTTCCTCGAGTTCGACCTCGGTCTTGACGACGGCTACAACACCAGCAACTTCCACGTTGACGGTCTCTATAACTTTATGATCGCCCGTCCTAACTGGACTTCCGCCGGATCCTGGGGTTTCTATGGCGGTCCTGGAGCGTCTGTCGCTGTCTGGGACAACGGCGACAAGGACAATGTGGTTTATGCCGGTATCCTTGGAAACCTTGGACTGGAATACACATTCAATGTTCCTCTCCAGCTCTTCCTTGACGTGCGTCCTCGCCTTATGTTCGGTGACGGCGGAGTCAGAAGCAAGGGAATCTTCAACTTCGGATTCGGTATCTGCTACTCATTCTAACAGAGCGCTCATCTGAGATTTTTGACCGGGAAAAGTTACATTTTCCCGGTCTTTTCGTTTATATTAGTGAAAAGTTCACAAAGATGATCGATGACTTTCTGACAGAAGCTTTCCTGGCCCTTAAGGGCCGCTGGAAATCCGAAGACGCCTTGCAGGACGCCTTCTGCAAGCTTTGGGGCGGAAAGTACAGGATCACAAGCGTGAAAGAGGCGATGGGACTGTTGTCCAGAACCGGGCGAAACCTGGAGATTGACGAGTACCGGAAGTCCGTGAGGAGGCCGACCGTGAGTCTTGGTGACCGACAGATCGAGGACGAGGGAAGTGACGCCACTGAGCGCGAGGCGCTTTTCCGCAAGGTCGAGGAGTCGGTTGATAGCGAGCTGACTGATCTCCAGAGACTGATTGTCAGGAAGCGGGAGTTCGAAGGCCAGTCCTTCGAGCGCATAGCGAAAGACCTTGGGATGCGGCCGGAGGCGGTTCGGATGCACATCTCAAGAGCCAGAAAGATTTTAAGGGACAAATTCAGAAATGACAATGAAGAATATTAACGAATATGTTGACAGGTACTTCGAGGGAACCCTTTCCGATGCGGAAGAGTTGAGACTCAAGGCATTCCTGACTTCCCCGGAAGGACAGGCGAAGGAATATGACGAGGTCCGCGCCGTGATGGGATTCTTCTCCACAGGGAAGTCTCTTTCACGGAAGGCGACGAAGGAATATTCCCGCAAAGCGCCGCTGCGCTGCGTTCCGGTGTGGCTTCGCACCGCCGTGGCCGCCGCCTGCGTCGGGATATTCATTGCTCTTGGTTTGAATTATCATAATAAGGAAAACATCTGCGTGTCCTACGTCGGCGGGCAGAAGGTGACAGACAAGGATGTCGTAATGAACGACGTCGATGGCATTCTTGCTGACCTCCTCTCCGGCGGGACTGATGTGGATGAACAGTTAAACGAATTTTTTGGAGACAAATGATCAATCGAAAAGTATTGCTTGTGGCGGCGTTGCTCGTCGGCTTTCTGTTGCCGGCGCGCGCACAGAATGGGCTTCAGATCAACAACCTGTTCCAGGGGAAGCTGGTTGATATGTCTGTGGTCACTGAGTCAATTGTCAGTGGCAAGAAACTGAGTCCTTACAATCTGGATTACTTCCGCAGTGTCCGTTTTATGGCGGATGAGAAGCAGATCTCAACAGTCGTGAAATGGATTCGGGAGGATGCCTCAATGGCCGAGGAACAGGATATGGAGTCCGAGAACGGCAGACTTGTCTATGCGCTGCTGAAGTTCCCGCGGATGATGGAAAAGAACAGGTACGTCGGCTATCAGGTCAAGAGGATCGGAGCCAAGGACTATGTGACCGTGGTGTATATGGAGGGTGCCGCCACTGTGGAGGACCTCAAGGTGATTTTTAAACAAAGATAATATTCAATGATTATGAAAAAGATATTTCTGACGGCTTTTGCCATTGTGCTTTGTGCGGTTTCTGTTGAGGCTCAGGAAGTTGTGGATACGGTTGCCGTTGATTGCAAGGATTGTGACAGTGGCGTGAAGACTGTTGTGAAGACTGTCGTGACGACCGAAAGCTCGGAGGTGTCCCAGACCGGCGACCATCATCTTCTGGATTTTGACATCCCGTTCTACTGCAAGGTGAAGAAAAGTCGTAAGCCGTCATTCTGGCTTGACCGGCCTAATTTGGGAGTCGCTCTTCTACAGGCCCGTTCGTCTGATCCGTATGACTTCGACATTCAGAACTCCTACGAGATTTTTGTGAATGTCGAGCTTGACTCGTGGCGTCTAAGCCGGAGAAGTTCCCTCGCTCTGGGGCTGGGAGTTGACTGGAAGAATTTTGTGATGACAGGCCGCAATTCCATCGTGAAGAGCGAGACAGGAGAGATCTTGTTGACTCCTTATCCCGAGAAAAGCGATCCGAGGTTCTCTAAGCTGAGACTGGCGAGCGTGGCTATGCCTTTGACTTACAGCTGCGCTTTCGGCCAGGGCTACGGATTCACCCTCGGCCCTGTCCTGAACGTGAACGCCTACAGTTCCATTGTCAACAAGTACTCTCTTGACGGTGAGAAGCAGAAGGACAAATACAAAAAAGTCCACTGCAACACATTCACAGTGGACTTGATGTTTCAATTGAACATTAAGGACATCACCCTCTTTGTCAAATACTGCCCTGTCCCTCTTATGGACAAATCCTATTGGCCTGAGTGGCAGTACGCTTCGGCGGGCATAGCACTGTCCTGGTGGTAGAGATTACCTCTCGATGGTGGCCTCGCGGTCAGGTCCGAGGGAGATGATGCTGATCGGCACGCCGAGGTAGCTCTCCATAAACTTGATGTAGTTCTTGAATTCTTGCGGGAGTTCGCTTTCGGAGCGGATTCCCGTAAGATCTTTTTTCCATCCGGGGAACTCGGTATAGACCGGCTCGATCTCGGCCGCGATGTCGAACGGAACCTGGTCGGTCTCAACGCCGCCTACCTTGTAGGATGTGCAGACCTTGATTGTCTCGAAGTCGTCAAGACAGTCGGACTTCATCATAATGAGGTCGGTGACACCGTCGATCATCACGGTATATTTCAGCGCCACGAGGTCCAGCCAGCCGCAGCGGCGAGGACGGCCTGTGACAGCGCCGAACTCGTTGCCGATCTTGCGGATTCTCTCACCGGTCTCGTCGAAAAGCTCGGTAGGGAACGGGCCGCTGCCCACACGGGTGCAGTAGGCCTTGAATATTCCATAGACGTGTCCGACCTTTGACGGAGCGACACCGAGTCCGGTGCAGACTCCGCCGACAGTGGTTGAGGACGATGTGACGAACGGATAGGAGCCGTAGTCGATGTCAAGCATAGATCCCTGAGCGCCTTCCGCAAGCATCGGCTTGTCTTCCAGCCATTTGTTGACAAAGTACTCGCAGTCAACCAGTTTGAATCCTTTGAGGAACTCCACCGCGCTCATCCACTCTTCCTCTCCCTTGTCAGGATCGCACTCGTAGTGCAGGTCGGCGAGCAGCTGGAGGTGTCTGGCCTTGAGTTTCTCGAATCTCTCCTTGAAGTCAGGGGCGAGGATGTCGCCGACTCTGAGGCCGTGACGGCTGATCTTGTCGGTGTAGGTCGGTCCGATGCCCTTGAGGGTCGATCCGATCTTGCCCTTTCCGGCCGCGGCCTCGTAGGCAGCGTCTAAAAGGCGGTGCGTAGGAAGGATCAGATGGGCCTTCTTGGAGATGAACAGTTTCTCTTTCGGGTTGATGTTCATCTTCTCCACATTCGCACACTCCTCGCGGAGGGTGATCGGATCCAGAACCACTCCGTTTCCGATGATGTTGGTGGAACCCTCACGGAATATTCCGGAAGGTATGCTGCGGACTACGAAGTTCTTGCCTTCGAAATGCAGGGAATGTCCGGCGTTCGGGCCTCCCTGGAATCTCGCCACGGCCGGATAGCGACCGGCAAGCACATCCACAATCTTTCCTTTTCCCTCGTCTCCCCACTGGAGACCAAGGACTACGTCAAGTTTTGAACTCATATCTGATAATATTCGTTTTGTATATTCCTGAATGTTGTCTGGAAGGTCTTTGGACACGGAAGTCCGGTCAGGCCTTCATTGTGATTAGAACGGCAGGTCGTCCTGTGGCATATCCGCTGCGGCCACCTCGATCGGGTTCGCCGCAGGTTGCTGGTAGGACGGCTGCGTAGGCTGCTGGTAGGCTGGTTGCTGGTGTTGTTGTGAAGCCGCATTCGGCTGGCTGTAGCCTCCTTGGTACTGTGGCTGTGCGTACGCCGCTCCCTGGGCGGCATTGCCAGCCGATCCCTGGACCATTCCGGCCGGCCCCTGAGCCTGCCGAAGGGCCGGCTCCTGCGCAGGCTGCTGATACCCAGACTGCTGCACAGATCCATACCCCTGATTCTGGGCATTGCCCGCAGCCGGTCCCTGAGCCATACCAGCCTGTCCCTGGACCATTCCGACCGGTCCCTGAGCCTGCCGAAGGGCCGGCTCCTGCGCCCCGGGATTGTCCGATTTCCGACCAAGAAGCTGAAGATTGTCAACCGTGACCTCCGTGGTGTACCTCTTGTTGCCCGTCTGGTCTGTCCAGGATCTGGTTCTCAACTTTCCCTCGACGTAGAGCTGTGTCCCTTTGCGGATGTACTTCTCCGCCACATCGGCCGAGTTCCTCCAGGCCACGATGTTGTGCCATTCCGTGTTCTCGCGAAGTTCTCCATTGCGGTCACGATAGCGTTCAGTCGTCGCAAGGGTGAACGTGGCCACCTTTGTGCTTCCTGAATTAGGGTTGTTGTTTCCATCAAGGTAACGTACTTCCGGGTCTTTTCCAACGTTACCGATCAGCATTACTTTGTTCAGTGACATAATCTTAAAGTGTTTAGTTATGTTAGGCAAAAGCGTTTTGTCCCGCCTGTTTTCCGGCCAAGCACGCGGCTTGAGCCATCGGACGGCCCCGCATAATCAGAACCCGTCCGTAAGCACCGGACCAAAACACTGCAAGTTAGTCAAAATATTCCGTTTTCCCCCTATATTCAACCCACTATTCATTCGGTTCCGTTCAAATTCCGCCTGCTTGGGTCAGGAAGCCGCATTCCCGCTTCGTGAATATTCAGACTCCTTCTGTGGCGTGGCGGCTAATTGGCTGATAGTCAATAAAATCATTAACCCTTCTCCCTGCCTGAACGGTGGGGAGAAGGGTTGTTTATGATGCTGCTATTCAATGGTTTAGATGCCACGGTGAACTCCGCTAAAAGTTGAACGCCAATCCGATGCCAGATTTGGTCGGGCCGACTGTGACGGAAGAGCTGTAGCCGAGATTCCGGCGGCCGTAGTTGCGGTTGTAGTCGTCAGCGATCTCGTTGAACGCCTTGTTCCCCTTTCTCCAGAGAGGAATTCCGACTCCGAGACAGGCCGCGCCGGTGGCATAGCCGAGAACGTAGCTGATGGTGTCATCGTTGGAATGGTCTTTGAAGAACTCATCCTGAAACGCTGGATTGTTGTTAAACTCGCTCTGGTAGATCTGGCCGGTCACTGTGCACACCAACACCAACGCGCCAATCCCCGTGAGAGCGGCTCCCCAAAAGTATTGGTTGTTGGCTTTTCTGTACTTCTCGCCGTAAAGTGAATATCCGATGTAGTCGCTCAGATCCTGTCTCCGCAGTCTGCGGTCGCCCAGATAGTAGTGCCCCCGGCGGTAGTCGAGCAGACCGTCGTCGTAGCCGTCGAGGTAGCCATCCACGTAAGGGCCGGTGACGTTGTTCCTCCTGAACACCTGACGTGTCCCGTTCTCGAAATCGATGCTGGCTATTCTGGAAACCGAGAGTCTGTAGTCTGGACCCTCAAGGTTATTGTAAAGCTTGTAGAGAAGGTCAACTTCCCCGATCTCAATGACTTTCGCTTCAATGACACGGCGGGAATCCAGCAGATGAATCCTGTCCTGTGCGTTGGCGCAGACACCGTAGCAGACAATGGTCAGTATGGCGGCGCAAATGTTACTTGGTCTCATCGTAATGTGTTTTTCTCCCTCTCGCTGACAATATATGTGCCATTGACTCATCAATCTTCGCCTTCAGTCGCTGAGCTAGTCACTCCTTCGGTCGCCGAGCCAGTCACTCCTTCAGTCGCCGAGCCGGTCTCACCTTCAGTCGCTGAGCCGGTCACTCTGCCGGTCGCCGAGCCAGTCTCTCTGCCGTTCGCTGAGCTTGTCGAAGCGCCCTTCCCAACACATCCTTCCCTTGAATTTCTTGCAGAATGTCTCTCTCTTTGCTAACTTCGCAATATTCTTAGAATCTACGAATATGGCGAGATATGGTCTCATAGGCGATCCGATCAAAGGATCAGGCAGCCCGGCTCTGTTCGAGGCGGCATACAAGGGAGTGAAGGACGGGGAATATTCCTACGACCTGATTGAAGGCGGCGACTTCGAGTCCTCCTTCAAAAGGTTTGTTGATGAATATGCCGCCGTCAATGTCACCGCTCCGTTCAAGGAACTGGCTTATGCGAAGGTCCTTGAGATGGCCCGCAAGGGGGAGGGGACTGTCTCCGGCCCGGCCGCGCGCATTGGGGCGACCAACCTTTTGGTGAAGGGTGCCGACGGCATCAAGGCGCACAACTCTGATTTCACGGGGATCGTGACCGCTGTCGTGGAGGCCTATTTCCCCGGCATAGTCGAGGAGTTCATCGGCAATTTCGGCGACAAGTTCTTCGTGAAGATGCACCAGTTCTTCCTGATGACCCTTGGACGCTCCTTCAACCGTCAGCCTCAGGCGCTTGTGGTAGGTTGCGGGGGAGCGGGAAGGGCTGCCGCCGTGGCCGCCGCCGAGTTAGGCTTCGCCACCATCCTGATGAACCGTTCGCCAGAGAAGGTTCAGGCGATCGCCGAGGCTATGCCTGAATATGGTTTCCTGCCGGATCCGATCTCGGATTTCAAGGAGGCGGTCAAGGAATGCGATCTTGTGATCTACACTTTGCCTGTGGCCCTGCCTGAAATCGCTGACTTCTCTGCCGATGATTTCGCCGGAGAGGACTCCGGCCAGCGCAAGGTCATCCTTGAGGCCAACTACAAGTCTCCATCGTTCGATGACACCGCGAGAATGAAGCTCACTTCGGCTGACTGTACCTACATCTCCGGCCGTAGATGGCTTCTCTATCAGGCTCTTACCGGCTACTCCCTGATGACCGGTCTCCAGCCTGACCTCAAGGCTATGTCCGAGGTTGCCTTTTAAAACATCTGTTATTCCGATTTTCCATTGGTGGCATTTCTGCCGGTAATTAAGTCTATGTGGTCACTGAGCCTGTCGAAGTGCCCACTGGTTACTGAGCTTGTCGAAGTAGCCACAGGTTCTGAGCCTGTCGAAGTAACCACTTGTTGCCGGATTTAGACCGCATCGTCACTTCGGCAAGCTCAGTGACCGATCACGGTTGGCAGAAAGTTGGAAGTTCGCCGGATAAGTTAATTGCACTCTATCTACTTGTTCTCCAGATCGTTGAGGTGAATCTCCAGGGCTTTGGTGGAGATGACGAGTTCCCGGATCGAGAGGCCGAGGGATGTGATCAGCAGGAGAAGGGCGATGCCGAAGATGACGATAGCAGTGGCTCTCAGGCTGATGAAGCAGAAGAACATCGAGACGACGCAGCAGAAGAGGCTGGATATTCCTATAATCTGCATACTCCGAGTCAGGTTCAGCCTTTTGCGGAGGTTCGCTATCTGTGCCGCCGTCACCTCCGATCTGTCCTTGACGTATTTGTCCTTGAGGTTCCGCACCAGCTGTGCGTAGGACAGAAACCGGTTGGTGTAGGCCAGCATAATCAATGAGACCGCCGAGAACAGCAGCGTAGGTGTCACCAATGAGAATTCTTCCATAATTTTGCTCGGTTTAGAAAGCCGTCTTGTGATTCGAGAAAGCTTTAAGTTATTGTATGCTAAAGTATTCACCTGGCAGCGCCGCTATGCGCTCCAGCCAGATCAGTTGATGCAATGTCCGTGCCTGACCTATTATAATGCCATCCATCTCTTATGTCTGCGGAACTGCCCTTATCACCTTACCTTTCCCGTGCGTGAAACCGCTCCTTTCACGCACCACCTCCATCGGGCACCCCGCTCTGTGCGTGCGAACAGCCTTGTCACGCACGAAAGTCTCTTCGGAGGCACCGCCGTGCGCCAAAGTTGCCTTATTGCGCACGGAGGCACTTTGATTGGTGTAGCCGTGCGTAAAACCAGCCCTTTTGCTCACCAAACCGATCTGGCAACCACATCCGTGCGTGGAAAAGTACGTATTGCGCACGGGTTTGCCTCGCATCCAGTCTCGGTGCGCAAAACCGCCCCTTTCACGCACCAGCTCGTATTCCATCTAACCTCGGTGCGCAATATCGCCTCTTTTGCTCACCAAACTGACCTGACAGCCACGTCCGTGCGTGGAAAAGTGCGTATTGCGCACGGACTCGCCTCTAACCTCGGTGCGCAAAACCAGCCCTTTTGCTCACCAAACCGATCTGGCAACCACATCTGTGCGTGAAAGAGTGCGTATTGCGCACGGTGTGGGTAGGAAACGAGAAGCAGGGTGGCATCAGGAGATGATTTCGCACGGCATAAGTGCCGAAATCAGGCTACTGCCTTTGGCGCAGTGCCTCGAAGAGGAGGATCGCTGCGGAGACGGAGACGTTGAGGGAGTCGAGCGCGCCGAGCATAGGGATGCGGATGTGGGCGTCGGCGGCCTTGCGCCAGATGTCGGTCAGGCCGGTGGACTCGGTGCCCATCACGATGGCGGTCGGCTTCGTCATATTCGTGTCGTAGTAAAGGGACGAGTCCTGGAGCTGCGCCGTGAGTATCTGAATATTCTTGGACTTGAGCCAGGCTATTGTCTCTTCGGAGGAGGCGACGGCGACCTGTCTGGAAAAGACCGCTCCGATGCTGGCCCGGATGAGGTTCGGGTTGTAGATGTCGGTCAGCGGGTCGCAGATGATGACCGCGTCGGCCGCCGCCGCGTCGGCGCTTCGCAGGACCGCTCCCAAGTTGCCAGGCTTCTCCACACTCTCAAGCACCATCACCAACGGGTTCTCGCTGAGCCTCAGCCCGTTCAGAGTCCTGTCCCGGTACTCTACCTCGGCGATGACACCCTCCGTGCCTTCCCGGTAGGCTATCTTTCTGTAAAGCTCGAAAGGAACCTGGACCACGCCTACTTTAGGGTTCAGGCACTCGGCCTTCCCAAGCAGGTCATTCAGCTCCTCCTCCGTGAGAATCTCCCCGCAGATGAAGAGCGTCCTTGGAATGAATCCTGCATCCAGGCAATGTCCCAGTTCCCTGCGGCCCTCGACCACGAACAGCCTTTCGGCCTTTCTTAACTTTGATTTCTCCTGAAGCGCCAACAGCTCCTTGATCTTTGCGTTCTGCGCCGATGTGATGTTCTCGATCCTCATTGCTTGTGGTTGATTGTTTGTCTCTGCGGGATTCAAGACCGCGAGGGTGGATTTCTTTCAAAAAAGAATGGTGGCCCGGACCATCTGTCACCGCCACCATTCGCTATCCATTTTATGAAACTTTACTTGCTTTCCTCAGTCTCGGCGCTCTTGTCGTTCTTGACGATCTTCTCCGGACGCATCTGAGGGAAGAAGAGAACATCCTGGATGGTGGTCTGGCCGGTCATAAACATCGTCAGACGGTCGATACCCATTCCGAGTCCTGATGTAGGAGGCATACCGTACTCAAGGGCGCGGACGAAGTCGTAGTCGATGAACATCGCCTCGTCGTCACCGTGGCTCTTGAGGGCGGCCTGCTCCTCGAACCTCTCCAACTGATCGATCGGATCGTTAAGCTCTGAATATGCGTTCGCAAGCTCCTTGCCGCAGACGAACAGCTCGAACCTCTCGGTGAGGGTCGGATCCTCTCTGTGCCTCTTTGTCAGCGGAGACATCTCGACAGGGTAGTCGGTGACGAACGTAGGCTCGATGAGATGCTCCTCGCAGTAAGCCCCGAAGATGGCGTCGATCAGCTTGCCGACACCCATCGAAGGCTCGATCTCCACGTTCAGTTTCTTGCAGGTCTCGCGCAGTTCGTCAACGCCCATTCCCTTGACATCCACACCTGCATATTCCTTGATCGCCTCAAGAATAGGCAGCCTGCGGTAGCCGGCCTTGAAGTCGATTTCCTTGTCGCCGATCTTCACGACGGTTGTTCCGTGAAGCTTCAGGGCGATCTTCTCCAGCATCTTCTCCACGAAGTCCATCATCCAGATGTAGTCCTTGTAGGCCACGTAGATCTCCATACAGGTGAACTCCGGGTTGTGGGTCTTGTCCATTCCCTCGTTGCGGAAGTCCTTGGCGAACTCATAGACACCGTTGTAGCCGCCCACGATGAGCCTCTTGAGGTAAAGCTCGTTGGCGATTCGCATATACAGGTCGATGTCGAGAGCGTTGTGGTGGGTGATGAACGGACGGGCCGTGGCTCCTCCAGGGATGGCCTGAAGGATAGGGGTCTCCACCTCAAGGCATCCTGCGGCGTTGAAGTACTCCCTCATCGTGGCGATGATCTGCGCCCTCTTTACGAACACGTCCCTCACCTGAGGGTTGACGATCAGATCGACGTACCTCTGGCGGTAGCGGAGCTCAGGATCGGTAAATGCGTCATAGACAACGCCATCGACCTCCTTCACGATAGGAAGAACCCTGAGTGACTTGCTGAGGACAGTGAGTTCCTTGGCGTGCACGCTGAGTTGGCCGGTCTGTGTGATGAAGGCGAATCCCTTGATTCCGATGATGTCACCGATGTCCAACAGTTTCTTCCAGACAGTGTTGTACATCGTCTTGTCCTCTCCCGGACAGATCTCGTCCCTCTTGACGTAGATCTGGATCCTGCCGGTTGAGTCCTGGATCTCGCCGAATGATGCGGCTCCCATAATTCTGCGGGACATCAGACGACCCGCGATGCAGACCTCCTGGAAGTTGCCCTTCTCAGGGTCGAATCCCGCCTCGATCTCCTTGGCGGTCGCATTGACCGGATAAAGCGGTGCCGGATAAGGATTGATCCCCAATTCCCTTAACTTTGCGAGAGACTCCCTTCTGATTCTCTCCTGCTCGCTGAGCTCGATGTTTGCCATAATATTCTATTCTTTTATTATTCAATGCCCCAAGCCGCCCTGGCGGCCCGAATATGCAAAATTACTACTTTTAATTCACATTCTGAAATTAAATCCGTACCTTTGTCTATTATGGGAAAAGAGCGCAAATGGATTTTGAAGGAGCCGGCTGATCCGGAGAAGGTGGGAAGACTTTCCGCCGAACTGGGTATCGACCGGGTTCTGGCAGACCTTCTGGTCAAGAGGGGAGTCA
>CAYZKZ010000073.1:0-13294 GCA_964479325.1 uncultured Muribaculaceae bacterium | reverse complement strand
ATGCGCAACTTTTTCATTTATAAATATTTAGTTTTTTAATTCAACCAACGAGTATAATATATTCATTCAGACAACAAAAATAACCATTTGTCGCCGAATTATCTTAATTTTGCGACGCTCTCCTTAGAAAGAGAGGCGAATGCACAAACTGAATCAACCAATAATTAGTTCTGAATATGAAAAAAGCTCTGGCGGTAATCACTTTGGCGTGCGTCTGCGCGGCGGCTTTCGCGCAGGAGATCACCAAAGAATGCAAGGAGAGGGCGGCTGCGATTGTCAGCCAAATGACCCTCCAGGAGAAAATAGACTACATCAGCGGCTACAAGGACGGTTTCCATCTCCGTCCGATCGAACGTCTCGGAATCCCTGAGATCAGGCTCGCCGACGGCCCGCAGGGGGTCAGGAACGACACGAAAAGCACTTTGTTCGCCTGCGGAGTGGCGGCCGCTGCCTCCTGGGACGAGGATCTCGCCTACAGGATGGGAACAGCCCTCGGACAGGACTCAAGGGCGAGAGGGGTACACATCCTGCTCGGCCCGGGAGTGAACATCTGCAGAAGCCCGCTCTGCGGAAGGAACTTTGAATATATGGGCGAGGATCCTTTCCTCGCGTCAAGAACGGCGGTGAGCTACATCAAGGGAGTGCAGTCGCAGGGCGTGATGGCCACCATCAAGCACTTCGCTCTGAACAACCAGGAGTACAACCGTCACCACACAAGTTCCGACGCCGACGAAAGGACGATGAACGAGATTTATTTCCCTACATTCAGGGCGGCGGTGACCGAGGCGAAGGTCGGTTCGGTGATGACCAGCTACAACCTTGTGAACAACGTCCACTCCGCCGAGAACCCGTTCCTGATCAGGGAGAACCTGAGGAAGAAATGGGGCTTCGAGGGTCTTGTGATGTCGGACTGGACTTCGACATATTCAACGCTCGGCTCGGTGAAAGGCGGGCTTGACCTTGAGATGCCGAAAGCCTTCCTTTTCAAGTACGAGTTCATCAAGCCGTTGATTGACAGCGGAGTGATCCGCGAGAGCGAGATCGACGAGAAGGTACAGCATATTCTCCAGACATTCATCGCGTTCGGATTCCTCGACAGGCCTCAGCTTGACACGACGATCTCCGAGGACAACGCCTATTCAAGAGAGACGGCCTACAGGATGGCCTGCGAGTCAGCAGTCCTGCTAAAGAACGACGGCGCGCTTCCTCTTAAGCCTGGAAAGAGGAACAAGATTGTCATCCTCGGCCCTAACGCCGACAGGATTCCTTGCGGCGGCGGAAGCGGGAAGGTGGATCCTCTCCACTCCATCTCGCTGTACGAAGGTCTGGCTTCGCTTGGAAAGAAATGGCCGGTCACCCTTCTACAACCGGCCGACGGACTTGACTACAACACTCCGGAGAATGTCAAGGCGATCAAGGAGGCGGCGACCGTGATTGTCTCAGCCGGTTTCGACACAAAGACCGAGAAAGAGAACCACGACAGGACTTTCACCCTGCCGGAAGGACAGGACGAGATGATCCGTTTCGCCGCCTCACTGAACCCTAACGTGGTCGTTGTCGTCTATGCCGGTGGCGGCTTCGATATGTCGCAGTGGAAAGACGATGTGAAAGGAATCCTCTTGGGATGGTACCCGGGACAGGAAGGCGGGCTTGCCATCGCCAGGATGCTGGCCGGGGAGTTCTCCCCTTCCGGCCGTCTGCCGATCACCATCGACGCCGACCTTGCCGACAACCCCACAGCCGACAGCTACTACCCTAAGGAGAAGGCCGAGACAAAGCGAGGTTTCACCAACAGGTACGTCACCTACTCCGAGGGCGTGTTCGTCGGCTACCGCGGCTACGGACGCTCCGGCAAAAAGCCGCTCTACCCGTTCGGCTACGGACTCACCTACGGCGATTTTGAATATTCCGACATAGCCGCCGTTCCTTCCGGAGACGGGTTTGACATCACGTTCATACTCACCAACAAAGGACGGATGGAGGCTGCGGAAGTGGCTCAGGTCTATGTCGGTGAGGTCGCTCCGAGCGTTCCACGCCCAGTAAAGGAACTGAAGGGTTTCTCGAAAGTCACACTCGGGAAAGGAGAGTCCAAGGAGGTCAGGATTCATCTCGGTAAGGACGCGTTCTCATTCTACGACGTTGACATCCACGACTTCAAGGCCGGCAACGGCAGGTTCAACATCTACGTCGGAGCCTCGTCCGAGGACATAAGGCTCACGGCAGAGGTGACAAGATAAGCGGGGAAGTCATCCATATACGGATAAAGGGCGGCCGCGACGGGTCGCCCTTTGTGATTGATTGAGGGGGAAGACAATCTTCTCCTAAAATCCGAAATATTCCTTGGCGTTGAAGTAGGAGATGTCGCGGACCATCCTTTCGGCGGCATCGATCTCGGAGGAAGGAATCCGGCCGCTCTCGATGTCCGAGCCGATGACATCGCAGAGAATCCGGCGGAAATACTCGTGGCGAGGGTAGCTGATGAAGCTTCTGGAGTCGGTCAGCATACCGACAAACCTGCTGAGGAGACCGAGAGACGAAAGAGCGTCAAGCTGCTTCCTCATTCCGTTCTCCTGATCCAGGAACCACCAGCCGGAGCCGAACTGCATCTTTCCCGGAACCGAGCCGTCGTTGAAATTATACGCCATTGTGGTCATCACCTCATTGTCCTTAGGATTAAGGCAATAGAGGATGGTCTTCGCCAGATCGCCGCTCCTGTCCAGCGAATCGAGGAATCTGTTGCCGGACTCGGCGACAGGCTTGTCGTTGATGGAGTCGCAACCGGCGTCAGGACCGATGGTTTTGAATATTTCCGAACGGTTGTCGCGCAGAGGGCCGACGTGGAACTGCTGCGTCCAGCCCGACCGCGCGTCCATCACCGCAAGGTCGTGGAGGACGGCGCTCTTGAACCTCGCCGTCTCGGCGGCGGACGGAGTCTGGCCGGAAAGCGCGCGGCTGAATATTCCCTCAACCTCCTTAGAGTCGAAATCCTCCGCATAGAATGTGTCCAAACCGTGGTCGGAAAGACGGCAGCCCATCGACTCGAAGAAATCGTGGCGACGCTTAAGAGCGTCAACGAGCGAGGCGTACGAGCGGATCTCCGCACCGGCGGCCGCACCGAGCCTTCCAAGATAGTTTTTGAAAGACACTATGTCATTGATTCCCATCACCTTGTCCGGCCTCCAGGTAGGCAGTACCTTCGTGCCGAAAGGACGCTCGGCGATCTGCCTGTGCCAGCGCAGGTCATCAGCCGGGTCGTCGGTAGTGCAGACAACCTCGACCTTGAACCTGCGGATCAGAGCCTGGCCTCGGAACTCCTCGGTCGCGAGCCTGGCGTTGCACTCATCGAATATCTCCCTGGCTGTCTCAGGCTTCAGGACGCTGTCAATCCCGAAGACACGGCTGAGTTCCAGATGCGACCAGTGGTAGAGAGGATTTCTCATAAGGTAAGGCATCGTCTCCGCCCATTTTCCGAACTTCTCCCAGGCAGAGCGGCCTCCGGTGATATATTCCTCAGGAACGCCGTTCGCCCTCATCGCCCTCCATTTGTAGTGGTCGCCGCTGTGGCCATCGACGAGCCACAGCTGCGTGATGTCTTTGAACTGAACATTCTCGGCTATCTGGCGAGGGTCAAGATGGCAGTGATAGTCGATTATCGGAAGTTTCTCGGCCTGGCCGTGGAACAGCCGCCGCGCCGTCTCGTTCGACAGCATAAAGTCTTTGTGGATGAATGGAGCCATTACTGAACAGTATTTAGAAGCTGTTTAAAATTTCTTTAAAAAGTCCTTCCGAAACGGCCTCACTATCGCGGCGCTTCAGGCGGACTACGCGAATTTAACAAGGATTGTCAGAAAATGAAATATTTCCACGCCCCGCGCCACCTGCCGATGGACGCGGACAGCCTATGACATTATGTCAGCGATTCTGTAATTGGCAGATATTTTGATATCTTTGCAGACGCTTCGGACGGCATCAAAGCCGGCCGGGCGATGTTTGTTTAGAAATATGGAGAATAAAGATATGAGCAAAAAACACAAGGACATCAGAAATAAGGAACAGGAAAAGCCTGTGAATGCCGCCAAAACCGCCGAAGAGACGGAGAACAAGGCTGCTGAGACTGCCGAAAAGTCAGCCGCCGGGACAGATGTTAAGGCGGAGGAGAAGGCAGCCGCTCCGGAAGTTGACGAGGAGGCCAAGAAGATCGAGGAGAAGCTCACCGCCCTTCTCAAGGAGAACGAGGAGCTGAAGGCGAGCGTGGCCAAGGAGAAGGACGACTACATCCGTCTTATGGCGGATTTCGAGAATTTCCGCAGGCACTCCGCGGAGGCCAAGCTTGAACTGGTCTCATCGGCCGCGGCCGACACGATCAAGGGTCTTCTTCCGGTTCTTGACGACTGCGAGAGGGCTATGAAGATGCTCGAAAGTTCGGCCGACGAGGTGGCCAAGGAAGGCACCGCACTGATCTTCAACAAACTGATGGGCTACCTTAAGACAAAGGGACTTGAGTCAATCAAGGCCAAGGGAGAGAAGTTCGACACCGATTTCCACGAGGCCGTGGCCCAGTTCCCGGTTCAGGAGGAGGACAAGAAAGGATTGGTCTATGATGTAGTGCAGACAGGCTACACCCTTTCCGGCAAGGTCATCCGCTATGCCAAGGTAGTTGTGGGAATATAGGAGATAAAGGATTATGGCAGAGAAAAGAGACTACTACGAGGTGTTGGGGGTCGCCAAGACAGCCAGCGCCGACGAGATAAAGAAAGCCTACAGGACGGCCGCGATGAAATGGCATCCTGACCGTTGGGTGGATGGTACGGAAGCAGAGAAGAAAACCGCCGAGGAGAAGTTCAAGGAAGCCTCGGAGGCATATTCAGTGCTTAGTGACCCTGACAAGAAGGCGAAGTACGACCAGTACGGATTCGCCGGAGTCGATGGTCAGGGCGCTCCGGACTTCAGCGGAGGTTTCGGCAACCTCAACGACATTCTGAACGATCTGTTCGGAGGAGGGTTCGCCGGAGGATTCTCCGGGTTCGGAGGATTCGGCGGTGGCACCCAGGGCCGCACCCAGCAAAGGGTTATGAAAGGCCGGGACATCCGCACGAGAATCCGTCTGACTCTTGAGGAGATCGCCACGGGGGTCGAGAAGGAGATCACCATCGAACGCAACAGGCCTTGTCCTGACTGCGGAGGACGCGGGACAAAGAACGCCTCTGATGTCAAGACCTGTCCGACCTGCAACGGAACCGGCCAGACCCAGAGGGTTGTCAACTCTCTGTTCGGAAGGACGGTGACCTACTCGACCTGTCCGCAGTGCGGCGGCGAGGGTAAAGTCATCTCCAATCCGTGCCGCACCTGCGGAGGGACCGGACTGGTACGCAGACGCGAGACTGTCAAGGTCAGGATTCCAGCAGGTGTCGAGAACGGAATGCAGCTGACACTCAAGGGCGAAGGCCACGCCGCTCCTCACAACGGGATCAACGGCGACCTGCTCGTGATCATCGAGGAGATTCCTCACTCAACGCTCAAGCGCGACGGCAAGAACCTCTTCTACTCCACAGTCATCTCCGTGACGGACGCCATCTTAGGAACAGACATCACAGTCCCTTGCCTTGACGGCTCGTACAAGGTCAAGGTGGACGCGGGCACGCAGTCAGGCACGGTGATGAAACTGCGCGGCAAGGGTCTGCCGGCCGTGAGCGGCTACGGAAGCGGAACAGGAGACCTCTACGTCAAGATCCTGGTCTGGATTCCGAAGAGGCTCTCGTCCGACGAGAGAAACGCTCTGGAGGGAATGAGGACCAGCCGGTCGTTCACACCTGACCCGTCCCGTGACGACAAGGCGCTTTTTGACAAGATGAAGAACATCTTCTGATGAACAGACATATTCCAGAATTTTTACTCGGAGCGATGGCCTTCCTGTGCGCGGTTTCGTGCGGGAGGGCTGTCTCCGTTCTTGACGGGGACTTCAGGCTTGACCGCACCCTTGAGGTGGAAGGCCGACAAGGGGTGGCGACCGACGGCGAGTTCTACTATATCTCAGGCTCGACGGCGCTCTACAAGTACGACCTTGACGGGAACCTCATCGCCAAAAACGAGGAACCGTTCAAAGACCTTCAGCTTGAGTGCAACCACATCGGCGACATCGACGAATACAACGGCGAGATCTTCGCCGGATGCGAGTACTTCCTCGACGGGGTGGGCAAGAACATCCAGACCGCCATCTACGACGCGGCCACACTTGAATATAAGCGTTCGATCCAATGGGTCCCCGAATCCGGCCAGGTCGAATGCTGCGGACTGGCCGTTGACCGTGACAGGAAAGAGGTCTGGATGGCCGACTGGGTTCAGGGGCACGAGCTTTACTGCTACGACCTCGCCACCGGCAAGTACCTAAGGAAGCTCACCCTCTCCCCCGCCCCAAAGCTACAGCAGGGAATCTACTGCATAGACGGGCGGATGCTCATCTCCTGTGACGACGGCAACGCCGAGAAAGGCGAGCCGGACAACATCTACAAGGCGGATCTTGAGACCGGAGCCGTGACCCTCTTCCGCAGGATGGACGACTTCATCCTCACGGGCGAGATCGAGGGCCTCACGATGAACCCGAAAAACGGAGAGCTTGTCGTGATGTCAAACAGGGGCGCGAGGATCATTCTCGGGATGCCTAAAGGCTTCTACCCAGGGTACGACCGGGAAATCCATAACATTTACATCTACACACCGGAAAAATAACGAACAAGACAATGGCAAAAGTAATCACATTCGGAGAGATTATGCTCAGGCTCTCCACTCCCGGCTACCTGAGATTCTCACAGGCAAAGCAGTTTGACGCCACTTTCGGCGGCGGGGAGGCCAACGTGGCTGTCTCACTGGCCAATTTCGGCCTGGACTCCGAGTTTGTCACCAGATTTCCCGACAACGACATAGCGAGAAGCTGCATCCGCGACCTTCACTCCTACGGAGTCGGCACGAAGCACTGCGTCACAGGCGGCGACCGCCTGGGAATATATTTCCTTGAGACCGGAGCCGTGGCCCGCCCAAGCAAGGTTGTCTATGACCGGGCATATTCATCAATCTCCACCATCCAGACCGGGATGATCGATTGGGAGAAGGTCTTTGAGGGTGCGGACTGGTTCCACTGGACAGGCATCACACCGGCGATCAGCCAAAGCGCGGCGGATGTCTGCCTTGAGGCCATCAAGGCCGCCAACAGGCTCGGGGTCTTCGTCTCCTGCGACCTGAACTACCGCAAGAACCTTTGGAAATATGGCAAGTCGGCTGCCGAGGTGATGCCGTCCCTTGTCGAGGGATGTGACCTCATCCTTGGAAACGAGGAGGACGCAGAGAAGGAATTCGGCATCAAGCCCGAGGGATTCAACGCCGAGCGGACCGACGGGGCGATCGACCAGAGCCGTTTCGAAAGCGTGTGCAAACAGCTTATGGCAAGATTCCCGAAGTGCAGGAAGGTGGCCATCACCCTCCGCGGCTCAATCAACGCCAACCACAACACCTGGGGAGGCATAATATTCAATGGAGAGAGACTTTTCCAGTCACGCCGCTACGACATCACCCACATCGTTGACCGTGTCGGTGGAGGCGACTCGTTTATGGGAGGTCTCATCTACGGGCTTCTCACCTACGGGGACGACCAGAAGGCAATAGATTTCGCCGCCGCCGCGTCAGCGCTCAAACACACAATCTTCGGCGACTACAATCAGGTGAGCGTCAAGGAAGTGGAGAACCTTATGGAAGGAAACGGCTCAGGCCGCGTGTCACGATAAATTTTTACGAATATGGCAAAGTACAGAAAGCTTGAGACACTGACAGCGATGAAGGAGACGGGGATCGTGCCGGTCTTCTTCAACAGCGATGTCACGACGGCCAAAAAGGTTGTCAAAGCTTGTTACGAAGGAGGAATCAGAGCCTTCGAGTTCACCAACCGGGGCGATTTCGCGATAGAAGTCTTCAAAGAGTTGTCAAAGTACGTCCTTGCGGAATGTCCGGGACTGATTCTCGGAGCGGGGACCATCCTGGACGCTCCCACAGCCGCTCTTTACATCCAGATGGGAGCGAACTTCATCGTGTCGCCCTACCTTAACGCCGATGTGGCGAGACTGTGCAACAGGCACGGAATCCCCTACACCCCCGGATGCGGAAGCGTGACAGAGATCGGAGAGGCTCAGGAACTCGGATGCGACATCGTCAAGGTCTTCCCGGCCGGAAGCGTGGGCGGCCCTAAATTCGTCAAGGATGTCCTCGCGCCTCTGCCTTGGTCAATGATAATGGCCACGGGAAGCGTCGAGCCGACGGAGGAGAACCTGACAGCCTGGGCGAAATCCGGAGTCACCTGCGTGGGAATGGGATCAAAACTCTTCCCGAAAGAGATAGTCGCCAAGGAAGAATGGGGGAAGATCACCGAACTGTGCGAAGCCGCCGTCTCGTACTTCAAGAAATAATGAATATGTAGGGAAAGTTGCTGAAAATAGTCTTTTATCACCTTTTTCAGCAACTTTCACGAAAAAAGTTTTGGAATAAGATTTTTTTTCGTACATTTGCAGTCCGAAAAACAAGAGCAACCGCTTACGGGTCGTTATCAGATGTGCGTAATGTTGCGTTAAATTTTTGAGAAATGGATTTACTTAAAGTTGTAGAGCAGGCTTTCGCTAACGAGAAAGTAGCTACTTATCCAAGATTCAAGGCCGGTGACACAATCACCGTTACCTACAGAATCAAGGAAGGTGACAAGGATAGACTCCAGAAGTTCAGAGGTGTGGTTATCCAGCTTAGAGGTGCAACCCCTACCACAAGAACTTTCACAGTCCGCAAGATTTCCGGTGGTATCGGTGTCGAGAGGATTTTCCCATTCCAGTCACCATTCATTGACAGCATTGAACTGAACAAGGTCGGCAAGGTTCGCAGAGCAAGGATCTTCTATCTGCGCCAGCTCTCCGGTAAGAAGGCAAGAATCAAGGAAAAGAAGATGGCCTTCGTAAAGGAAGAGGAAGCATAGACCTTGAAGAGATAACGTCGGAGAGCCTCTCCGACAAACTGGTCCCCTAGCTCAACTGAATAGAGCATTTGACTACGGATCAAAAGGTTACAGGTTTGAATCCTGTGGGGATCACAAAATAAGTAAGCTGTTGAAGTCAGCTTCGCAAGATTGCGGAATTAGCTCAGTTGGCAGAGCGTTGGCTTCCCAAGCCGAAGGTCACGAGTTCGAGCCTCGCATTCCGCTCCAACTCAAAGTCTAAGGTCAAGAAAGTTTTTCTTGACCTTTTTTCATTATACTTCACTGGATATATATTTCCGGCACTTCGACAAGCTCAGTGACCGGAAAGTTCTGTCTTGTTCGGAGAATTAAAAATAATGATGGCGAATTTTGGTAACGTGCAAAATTCGCCATCATAATTTTTTTCGAAGAGTCGAGAGCGGCTAAGCCTCAGGGATCTCATCATTGGCAGGAATCGAGAACGGAGACTTCCCTACACCGACAGAGAAATCCTCCTCCTTCTCAACCGGAGCCTCTACCTCATACATTCCCGGACGAGACCCGGATGTAAGCTGGTTGAACTCCTCCTCGGTGATCATCTTGCAGTTTCCGTTGAACTTGGCGTCAAGCTCAACCTGAAGCCTTCTGATGTGAAGATCGCCCTCCACAACGCAGGTGTCCTTGAGAGAAAGCGTGTCCTTCACAAAGAAGTTGCCATTGATCGTTCCCCAGAAATCAGCGTTGTTGCAGATGATGTCACCCTTGATGACAGCCTTCTCACCGACCACAACCTTGGCCTGAGAGAAGATACGTCCCTCAAAAGTACCGTCAATCCTTATGTCGTTCGGAGAAGTGATCTCTCCCTTGATTACTGAACCAGCCGAGATTCTGCTGATGTCATTGACGCTCGCGGAATCGGTAGAACCATAATTCGCACTCATATATTCTAAATACTGTTTAGTTTTTATCTCAATTAAACCAGACCCGCGCCGTGGCAGTTCTTGTACTTCTTGCCGGAGCCGCAAGGACAAGGGTCATTGCGCCCGATCTTCTTGTCAACGTGGATCGGAGTCCTCGCCTTCTGCTCACCGTTGGTGGTAAGGTCAGAACGCTGGGTACGCAGATTACTCATATCCTGGCTCTTAGGAGCCTGAGCCGGACGGGCCTCACTGTCCTCCCTCAACGGAACGAAAGCCCTGAGAAGGAACGAGAGCACATCCTTGTTCAGCTCCTCAAGCATTGTGGCGAAGAGGTTGTAGCTCTCAAGCTTATAGACAACGAGAGGATCCTTCTGCTCGTAGGCGGCGTTCTGCACGCTCTGACGGAGGTCATCCAGATCACGGAGATGCTGCTTCCAATGCTCGTCGATCTGGTAAAGGATGATCGAACGGCTGAGAGCCTTGGCTATCTCCTTGCCCTGCGTGTTGTAGGCTTTCTCAAGATCCACACTGAGGGTCAGCATCTTGCGCCCGTCTGAAATAGGAATCGCGAGGTTCTTGTACATATTCCCCTGCTTCTCGAAGATCATCTTTATGAAAGGATAGACCTTCTCGGCGAGAGTGTTCATTCTGCGCTCATAGACTTCCTGCATCTGGGCGCAGAGAGCGTCGGCGAGCTTGTCTCCCTTGGCGTTCGAGTAGAAGTTCTCGTCGAAGCCGAGATCGATCGAAAGCTGACCCATCACATATTCCTCGAAATCCTGATAGGACATTCCCTCGGCGCGGCCTGCGATGATGGAGGAAGAGTCGATCATCATATTCCTGACATCAATCTCTATTCTCTCTCCGGAAAGGGCGTTGCGCCTTCTCGCATAGACAGCCTCGCGCTGGTAGTTCATCACGTCATCGTACTCAAGGAGTCTCTTACGGATGCCGAAGTTGTTCTCCTCCACCTTCTTCTGAGCGTTCTCGATGGACTTGGAGAGCATTCCGCTGACAAGAGCCTCGTCATCAGCCATTCCAAGCTTGTCAACGACACCGGCGATTCTCTCCGAGCCGAACAGACGCATCAGCTTGTCCTCAAGCGAGACATAGAACGCCGAGGATCCCGGGTCGCCCTGACGACCGGCGCGGCCTCGAAGCTGACGGTCAACGCGGCGGCTGTCGTGACGCTCCGTGCCGATGATGGCGAGGCCACCTGCCTTCTTGACTTCCGGCGAAAGCTTGATGTCGGTTCCACGACCGGCCATATTCGTGGCGATGGTCACTGTGCTGGAGAGACCCGCCTGGGCGACGATCTCCGCCTCCCTCGCGTGCTCCTTAGCATTGAGGACATTGTGCTTGATGCCCCTCATACGGAGCATACGGCTGAGGAGTTCGGAAGTCTCGACATCAGTCGTGCCGACCAGGACAGGACGGCCTTCCTTGATGAGTTCCTCGACCTTATTGATCACGGCGGTGTATTTCGCCTTCTTCGTCTTGTAGATGAGGTCATCCTGGTCATCCCTGATCACAGGACGGTTCGTAGGGATGACAACGACATCCAGCTTGTAGATCGACCAGAACTCTCCGGCCTCAGTCTCGGCTGTACCGGTCATACCGGCAAGCTTATGGTACATCCTGAAGTAGTTCTGGAGAGTGACCGTGGCGAAAGTCTGCGTCGCGGCCTCGACCTTCACGTTCTCCTTGGCCTCGACCGCCTGGTGAAGTCCGTCGCTCCAGCGGCGGCCCTCCATAATACGGCCGGTCTGCTCATCGACGATCTTGACCTTGTTGTCGATCACGATGTAGTCAACGTCCTTCTGGAACATAGCGTAGGCCTTGAGGAGCTGGATAACGGTGTGGACACGCTCGCTCTTCAGCGAATAGTCCTCCATCAGGGCATCCTTCTTCTCCTGCTTCTCCTCGGCGGAGAGTTCCTCGTTCTTCTGGATCTCGGCGATCTGGCTTCCTACGTCAGGAAGCACGAAGAAGTTAGGGTCGGAGACAGAGTTGGCCAGAAGGTCGTGTCCCTTGTCGGTCATATCGACGGAGTGCTGCTGCTCGCTGATCACGAAATAAAGCTCATCCGTGACGACGTGCATCTCGCGCTCATTGTCCTGCATATAGAAGTTCTCGGCCTTCTGCATCAGCTGCTTCATACCCTGCTCGCTGAGGAACTTGATCAGAGGCTGGTACTTAGGCAGACCCTTGTAGGCGCGGAGAAGAAGCATTCCGCCCTCGTCCTCCTTACCTGCGGCGATCGCCTTCTTGGCATCGTTAAGGACCTGGGTCACAAGCGCGCGCTGCTTCTGGTAGAGGCTCTCGACATAAGGCCTGAACTCCATATACTGCTCGTCATCCTGAGCCTTAGGCACAGGGCCGGAGATGATCAGAGGGGTACGGGCGTCGTCGATGAGAACGGAGTCAACCTCATCGACAATGGCGAAGTGATGCTTTCTCTGAACCAGATCAGACATCTTCACCGCCATATTGTCACGAAGGTAGTCGAAGCCGAACTCGTTGTTCGTACCGAAGGTGATGTCGCTGTTGTAGGCTCTCTGACGGGCGTCGCTGTTAGGCTCGTGCTTGTCGATGCAGTCAACTGACAGTCCGTGGAACATATAGAGAGGTCCCATCCACTCGGAGTCACGCTTGGAAAGGTAGTCATTGACGGTCACGACGTGGACTCCCTTGCCGGCCAAGGCATTAAGGAACACAGGGAGGGTGGCCACAAGGGTCTTTCCCTCACCGGTGGCCATCTCGGCGATCTTTCCCTGATGAAGCACGATACCACCAATCAGCTGGACATCATAGTGGACCATATCCCAGGTCACCTCGTTGCCTCCTGCCAGCCAATGGTTCTGATAGAGGGCCTTGTCGCCTTCGATGCGGACAAAATCGTGGTTGATGCTCAGAGAGCGGTCAAAGTCATTGGCCGTCACCTCTATGACAGGATTGTCCTTGAACCTGCGGGCCGTGGATTTCATTATCGCAAAAGCCTCCGGAAGAATCTCGTTCAGGACTTTCTCGATCTCCGCATCCTCTTCCTTGACAAGTTTGTCCGACTCGGTCGCCAGATCCTCTTTCTCGTGAACAGGAATATCCTCGTCAAGCTTGGCCTTGATCTCCGCGATCCTCTTCTCGAACGGAGCCTCGCAGTCACGCAGTCTCGCCTTCAGTTCTTCCGTCTTGGCTCTCAGTTCATCATTAGAGAGCTTGTCTATAGGGACATAAGCCTCCAGGACCTTGTTAAGAATAGGCCTGATCTGCTTAAGATCCCTGTCGGCCTTCGAGCCGAAAACTTTTTTTAATATACTCGCTATTGCCATAAAAAACCTAATTGTCTTTGATAATCCTACAAATTTAATGATAATCAAAGACATTTACAATT
>CAYZKZ010000072.1:0-14733 GCA_964479325.1 uncultured Muribaculaceae bacterium | reverse complement strand
GAAGTACCCGATCGCTGACAAGAGCAAGATGGCGATCCAGGGCCAGAGCTGGGGCGGCTACCAGACAGCCTGGCTCATCACACGCACGAATATGTTCGCCGCCGCCGGTTCCGGCGCTCCGGTCGGGAATATGACATCGGCCTACGGCGGAATCCGCTGGGGTTCGGGCATCACCCGCGCCGGGCAGTACGAGCACGGACAGAGCCGCATCGGAAAGAGTATGTGGGAGCCGGGCGCGCTTGACCTCTACATCGAGAACTCTCCTGTTTTCCACGTTGACAAGGTTCAGACCCCTGTGCTGATTATGCACAACGACGCCGACGGGGCTGTTCCGTGGTACCAGGGCATCGAGTTCTTCTCCGACCTCCGCAGGCTGGACAAACCGGCTTGGCTGCTTCAGTACAACAAGGAGGCGCACAACCTTGTCCAGAGACGCAACTGCAAGGACCTGTCCGTCAGACTCCAGCAGTTCTTTGACCACTACCTGAAAGGCGCTCCGATGCCGGCGTGGATGAAGACCGGTGTCCCTTATGAGGACAAGGATGAATATTCCGGATTCGAGAACGCTGAATAGTTTGACGCGGCGCTTCGACAAGCTCAGCGACCGAAATGTGTGTGGTCGCTGTGGTTCGACAAGCTCACCAACCTGTCGAAGCATATTTCGGTCGCTGAGCCTGTCGAAGCGACCTGCAAGAAGTCAACAACCATATTTCGGTCGCTGTGGTTCGGCAAGCTCACCAACCAATCGAAGCGACATATAAAAGATAATACAATGACTAAATTAGCGATATTCGACCTTGACGGCACTCTACTGAACACAGTGGAGGACTTGGGCAACGCCACCAACTACGCGTTGACGCAATGCGGTTTCCCGACCCACCCGACGGAAGCCTATTACCAGATGGTAGGCCGTGGCATCTACAACCTCTTCCGCGCCGCCGTGCCTTCTGAATATTCCGACGAAGCCACCGTCCAGAGGATGGCCTCCTACTTCATTCCCTACTACGATGCCCACAAGTGCGATTTCACAAGACCCTACGACGGCATCAAGGAAATGCTTGACACCATCACCGGAAGGGGAGTCCGGCTCGCCGTGGCCTCCAACAAGTACCAGGACGGAGCTGAGAAATTGGTCAGGCATTTTTTCGGGGAATATGACTTCGTAAGGATTCTCGGTCAGCGTGAAGGCCAGCCGATCAAACCGGATCCTGCCATCGTTGGCCAGATTCTTGAGTCCCTCCCGTCCGTCACCAAGTCCGAGACCGTGTATGTCGGCGACTCCAATGTCGATATGCAGACCGGCCGCAATGCCGATGTCCGCACCATCGGCGTGACCTGGGGATTCCGCAGCCGAGCCGAGCTCGCCGCCTGCTCCCCGTCTGCGATTGTTGACACACCCGCTGAACTGACTGACGAGTTTCTGAAAACAGTTTTTTAATCTCTTTCGAAGAGATCCCTTGTATAGACCCTGTCCTTGACATCATCAAGGATGGGGTCATATCTGTTTGCTATGATCCTGTCAGACCGCTTCTTGAATTCCTCAAGACTCTCCACCACCTCGCTTCCGAAGAATGTCGTGCCCGGTTCCAGAGTCGGCTCATAGACAATCACGGTCGCTCCTTTCGCCTTGATTCTCTTCATCACACCCTGAATCGAACTTTGTCTGAAGTTGTCGGAGCCGGATTTCATCGTCAGGCGGAACACGCCTATCGTGACGTTCTTCTCCCTCTTCTCGTTCCAGTCACTCGAAGCCGTGTAGTACCCGGCTTTAAGGAGAACTTGATCCGCTATGAAGTCCTTTCTTGTACGGTTGCTCTCGACGATCGCCCCGATCAGATTCTCCGGGACATCCGCATAGTTGGCGAGCAGTTGTTTTGTGTCCTTGGGCAGGCAGTAGCCGCCATAGCCGAAAGACGGATTGTTGTAGTGTGTCCCGATCCTGGGGTCGAGACACACTCCGTCAATGATCGACCTTGTGTCAAGACCTTTGAGTTCGGCATAAGTGTCCAGCTCGTTGAAGAAACTGATTCTGAGAGCCAGGTATGTGTTTGCGAACAGCTTGACGGCCTCGGCTTCCGTCGTGTCCATCAGCAGGACAGGGACATTTTCCTTCACGGCTCCTTCCTGAAGAAGTCCCGCGAACTCCTCGGCGGCCGCTTCCAAGCCTGCGTTACCATTAGGACGGCCTACTATGATTCTGCTGGGATAGAGATTGTCGTAGAGCGCCTTGCTCTCTCTGAGAAACTCAGGAGAGAAAATGATTATCGGCTCCTCATTCCGTAGAGAACCGTCGGCAAGTCGTTCGGCGTGGGAGAAACGCTTCCGTACCGAGGCGGTGTAGCCTACCGGAACCGTTGACTTGATGACCATAATGGCCTTGGGGTTAACTTCTAAAACCAGACTTATGACAGCCTCTACCGCACCCGTGTCGAAAAAATTCATTTTGGGATCATAGTTAGTCGGGGCGGCTATCACGACATAGTCCGCTTGGGAATAGGCCTCCCTCGCGTCGAGCGTGGCGGTGAGGTCCAGTTCTTTCTCCCTGAGATACATTTCAATGTATTCATCCTGGATCGGTGATTCCCTGCGGTTGATCTTGTCAACCTTTTCCGGAAGTATATCCACTGCCAAGACCCTGTTGTTTTGAGCCAGCAGAGTCGCGATGGAAAGACCAACATAGCCTGTACCGGCCACAGCGATTGTCTTCTTCATAAGAAAGTCATTCTAACGGCCGCTAATTTAGTCAAATTCCTATTTATCCGCAAGGTGTATCCGCTACGAACGATCAGATGTTACGATAGATTAAAGAAATTGTTCAGGGATAAATGCTGTGTTTTAATGTTTTGCTATAAAGCTCTAAATTATGTTGAAAAGTGAAAGAAATTTTTGATTATTTAGGATTTTTCGTAACTTGTAAGCCAAATGATGCGAAAACAATTAAAACCAAAGAATATGTCGGAAAAGAAACTTCTTTTAGGGGACGAGGCCTTGGCGCTTGGCGCTCTGCACGCCGGGCTTTCCGGGGTTTATGCCTATCCGGGCACGCCTTCGACTGAAATAACGGAATTCATCCAGGCGCATCCGCTCACAAAGGAGCGCGGGATTCACTGCGATTGGTCCGCCAACGAGAAGACTGCTATGGAGGCGGCTCTCGGAGTGTCATATTCCGGAAAGCGCGCCCTTGTCTGTATGAAACACGTCGGGATGAATGTCTGCGCCGACGCGTTTGTCAATTCAGCGGTGACTGGGGCAAACGGAGGACTTGTGGTTGTCGCCTGCGACGACCCGTCCCAGCACTCCTCGCAGAACGAGCAGGATTCGAGATTCTACGCTGATTTTGCTATGATGCCTTGCTTCGAGCCTTCGAACCAGCAGGAGGCGTACGATATGGTCCGCGAGGCTTTTGACTATTCGGAAGCCAATCATATTCCCGTGCTTATGCGCCTGACTACCCGTATGGCGCATTCAAGGGCTGTCGTCGAGGCGGGTGAGCCGAGAGAGGAGAATGAGATCCATTTCCCTGACGCTCTCCACGAGAAGGACTGGGTGACCCTACCTGTGAACGCAAGAAAGCGCATCCGCCGGTTGGCTGACGATGTCCTTTCTTTCGAAAAGGACTCGGAGGAGTCGTCCGAGAACATCTACATAGAAGGTCACAACCACAGGATGGGAATCATAGCCTGCGGAATAGCCTGGAACTACCTGAAGGAGAACTTTCCGGATGAATGCCCTTACCCGGTGCTGAAAGTGACCCGCTATCCGTTCCCTAAGCGGATGGCGAGAGAGATGGCCGCCACCTGCGACGCCATTCTCGTTATGGAGGAAGGCCAGCCGTTGATCGAGGAGCGGCTTCGAGGACTCCTTTACGATCCGGAAGACAGTAGGAGAATCAGGATAATGGGCCGTCTGGACGGGGCTCTTCCAAGGACAGGCGAACTTACTCCCGACTGCGCCCGCAAGGCTCTTGGGCTGCCGACTGCAGAGGTATATTCAAAATCGGAGGTCGCCGTTCCACGTCCGCCGGCACTCTGCCAAGGGTGCGGCCACAGGGATTTCTACACCGCCCTCAATGTCGCTCTGAAGGAATATGCCCCTGCGGCCAGAGTGTTCAGTGACATTGGCTGCTACACGTTGGGTTATATGCCTCCGTTCCATTCGTTCCACACCTGCGTGGAGATGGGCGCGTCGATAACTATGGCTCTCGGAGCCGCTGATTCCGGAGTCTGGCCGGCGGTCGCGGTGATAGGGGACTCCACCTTCACGCACAGCGGTATGACCGGACTTTTAGACTGTGTCAACGCCGGAGCCGCTGTCACTGTCTGCATCTCTGACAATCTTACGACAGGTATGACCGGCGGACAGGATTCGGCCGGAACAGGCAGGCTTGAGGAGATCTGCAAAGGACTTGGTGTCGAGCCTGATCACATTCGGACCATCGTCCCGTTGCCGAAGAACTATGCCGAGATGGAGAAGGTGATTGACGAGGAACTCAACTACCGCGGAGTCTCGGTCATCATCTGTCGGCGCGAGTGCATCCAGACAGCCAAAAGACACGCCGCAGCGGCGGCCAAAAAATGATATGGTTATGAGAAAAAAGGACATAATACTTTCAGGAGTCGGTGGACAGGGAATCCTTTCGATAGCCACCGTGATCGGTCGGGCGGCGCTTGACCAGAATCTGCATCTGAAACAGGCCGAGGTGCACGGAATGAGCCAGAGAGGCGGGGATGTTCAGAGCAACCTGCGTCTGAGTACGGAGAGAATATGGAGTGACCTTATCCCGGAAGGAGAGTGCGACCTGATCCTCTCGCTGGAGCCGATGGAGGCTCTGCGCTATCTGCCTTGGCTCTCCAAAAGCGGATGGGTGGTCACTAACTCCACACCTTTTGTGAATATTCCTGATTACCCTCCGATGGAGGACATTATCGGTGAACTGAACAAGATCGGCAATGTCATAACTATCGACTGTGACGGAATCGCCAGAAGTGTAGGATCTCCGAGGGGAGCGAATATGGTGCTGCTTGGAGCGTCGGCTTCAGTGATGGAGATCCTGGAGCCTGAGAAACTCCGCGAAGGGATAGCGAACATTTTCTCCCGCAAAGGAGAGAAGGTTGTGGAAATGAACATCGCCGCCTTTGACGCCGGACTTGCGGCCTCCAAAAACTTCTCAAGATGAAACCGGTTTCCAAGAATGCTATAGATGAAGTCCTTAGTAGGCTTGACATAGCGGACATCGGCCGCACGACAATCCGTCAGTGTGTCAATGTCGCCCACGAGCTTGAGACTCTCTCCGGCGAGAGATTCGTCCATCTGGAGTTCGGTATTCCGGGATTGCCTGCCTGCCAGAAGGGAATAGACGCCCAGAAGAAGGCTTTGGACAGCGGAGAGGCCTCGGTCTATCCTCCTGCCTGCGGCATCAGGGAACTGAAGGAGAACGGTTCACGTTTCGTCAAGGCTTTTGTCGGAGTGGATGTCTCTCCTGAAGGCATTGTCCCGACGGTCGGCTCTATGCAGGGATGCTACAATCTCTTGCTCGAATGTACGCAGATGAATCCGGAAAAGGACACCGTGGTCTATCTGAATCCTGGTTTCCCGTCCCATTATGTTCAGGCCAAGGTGCTTGGCTTCAAGACAAGAATGTTCGACCTCTACGATTTCAGAGGGGACAGGTTCCGCGACAAGTTGGAGGAGGTGTTCGGTGACGGGCGTGTCACTGCCATCGTCTATTCGAACCCGAACAATCCGTCCTGGGTCTGCCTGACGGAGGATGAGCTGAAGAGCCTCGGAGAGCTTTGCACCAAGTACGATGTGATCGCCCTTGAGGATATGGCCTATCTTTGTATGGATTTCAGGAAGGATCGCTCAAAGCCGTTCTGCCCGCCGTTCCAGCCGACCGTCGCACGCTACACCGACAACTGCGTCCTGATGATCTCGGCGTCCAAGATATTCAGTTACGCCGGGGAGCGAATCGCGATGGTCGCCATCTCCGACAAACTCTACAACAGGGAATATCCCGCCCTTAGGGAACGTTACGGTCTTGGCCGCTTCGGCGACAATTTCTCCCTTACCTACCTTTATGTCAACTCTTCAAGTTGCTCACATTCAGCGCAGAGCGCTTTCGCCGCAATGCTCGGAGCGGCGGTGGACGGGGAATATGACTTCGTCGGAGAGATGAGGGAATATGGCCGCAGAGCCGGCAGGGCCAAGGAAATATTCCTACGCCACGGTTTTCACATCGTCTATGACAAGGATCTGGAAGAGAATGTCAGTGACGGTTTCTTCTTCACCATTGGTTATGACGGATTCACCGGCAGCCGGTTGTTGCTTAACCTGCTCCGGTGCGGAATCTGCGCCATAACGATGGTCGCTACCCGCAGCACCCGTGAAGGTATCAGGGTTTGCGTCTCGCTTCTTAACTCGGAAGAGGATTTCCAAAGGCTGGATGAGCGCCTTGGACTTTTCGAGGAACTTCAAAAGACGGAATGTTAGTAATTTAGAAAGAATATCTTATGAAATATGTCAGCGCCGATGACGCGGTGAAGCTTGTAAAGTCAGGAGACTGGGTCTTCTTCCAGGGAAGCACGGCTGTGCCCGTGATCATTCAGGAAGCTCTTGCCAGACGCGCCGATGAACTCAGAGGAGTCAACATCGTCTCCGGTTTCAACATCACCAAAGGCCCGGCTCCTTTCTGCAAGCCTGAGTTCAAGGAGTCGTTCTTCGTGAACAGCGTCTTCCTCTGCTCCGACCAGAGGGAATATGTGGCCGAGGGCTACGGAAGCCTTATCCCTGGTTTCCTCGGAGAGATACCGTCGCTTATCCGCAGGCGTGAGATACCGATTGACGTGGCCTGCATCAACTGCTCGCTTCCTGACGAGAACGGCTATTGCAGCTACAACATCTCGGCCGACCTCGCCCAGCCTGCCGTCGAGTCGGCAAGGATAGTGATCGCCCAGGTGAACAAGAGCATCCCGTACCTTTACGGCACGGCTATGATCCACGAATCGAAGATCACCGCGGCCATCGAATGTGATGCCCCTCCGGTTGATATGCGGTTCGGCCCTCCGACAGAGATCGAGTCGGCAATCGGCTCCTACATCGCGGCCGAGATTCCTGACGGGGCGACCCTACAGATCGGTGTCGGCGGCATCCCTAACGCCATCCTGAACGGACTCAAGGATCATAAGCACCTTGGCCTTCACACCGAGGCTATGACCGACGGAGTCTTCCGCCTTATGCAGTCCGGAGTCATTGACAATTCCTTGAAGAAGGTCGAGCCGGGACGCAGTGTCGCCTGCCTTGCCTTGGGTTCGAGTCAGATGTACGAGTACCTTGACCACAACAAGGACGCTGTGTTCTATGATGTCAGCTGGACGAATGATCCGCAGCGGATCCGTCAGAACCCTAACGCGATGGCCATCAACTCCGCCATCGAGGTCGATCTTACGGGGCAGATCTGCGCCGACAGCATCGGGGAGAAGATTTTCTCAAGCGTGGGCGGCCAGCACGACTTTATGTACGGAGCGGCTTTGTCCGAAGGCGGCAAGACATTCATAGCCCTGCCGTCCAGAACCGCCAAAGGCCGCGGCAAGATTGTCGCCAACCTCGCTCCGGGAGCAGGGGTTGTCACCACCCGTTTCCAGACGCAGTACGTTGTCACTGAATATGGTTGTGTCTATCTCCGCAACAAGAATCTTGCGGAGCGCGCCAAGGCTCTTATCTCCATCGCCCATCCGGATGACCGGGAGGCTCTCGAGCAGGCCGCCTGCAAGCGCTTCGGCTATTCCTTCCTCCGTCTGAAATAATTGTTTAGGTAAATAAAAGACTCCGGTCCCTGAGCTTGTCGAAGGGCCGGAGTCTTTGTATCTTATTGTGGCGCACCTATGCGTCAATCTTCTCCAGTTCCGAGATCCACAACTGAACCTGGGCGTCAGACGGCATCCGCCAGTCCCCGCGCGGCGAGAAGCTGACAAGGCTGATCTTCGGTCCGTCAGGCATACACGACCTCTTGAACTGCTGGCTGAAGAATCTCCAGTAGAACTTCTTAAGCCACTTGAGAATTGTCGCCTTGTCGAAGCAGACCTCCTGATTCTTGGCGGTTCCCTTTCCAGGACGCGCGCCAGTACCGTTCTCAATCGCCCCGAACGCCCTGCACGCGAGATGGAAGATCTTGACAGGGGAATAACCGTAGCGGATGAAATTGTAGATGAAGAAATCGTGAAGCTCGTACGGCCCGATGAGATCCTCGGTCTTCTGCTTGATCTCACCCTTTGAGTCGGCCGGCATAAGTTCCGGACTGATAGGGGTCTCAGCGATGTCGATCAGGATCTCGGCGGCGCTGCGTCGCCCCTCTTCGGCAGCCTCTGTGAACACATTTTCCGCAGCCCAGCGCACGAGGTATTTGATCAAGGTCTTAGGAACGGAGGCGTTGACGGCGTACATTGACATGTGGTCACCGTTGTAGGTGCACCAGCCGAGAGCCAGTTCCGAAAGGTCTCCTGTTCCGATGACCAGCCCGTTCTCCTGATTTGCGATGTCCATCAGGATCTGGGTTCTTTCCCTTGCCTGAGCGTTCTCGTAGGTCGAGTCCATAACTTTCGGATCGTGACCGATGTCCTTGAAGTGCTGCTCCACGGCCGCCACGACAGAAATCTCCCGTGTGGTGACTCCCAAGACCTCCATCAGATCAACCGCATTGGACTTCGTGCGGTGAGTCGTGCCGAGACCAGGCATAGTGATGCCGATGACATTCTCCCTCGGAATCCCTAACTTGTCGAAAGCCATAACGGTGACGAGAAGGGCCAACGTGCTGTCGAGCCCGCCGGATATTCCAAGCACCGCCTTCTTGCAGTTGATATGCTCCAGGCGGGAGATCAGTCCCGTGGTCTGGATCTGTAGAATCTCCTTCGAGCGCTCTGCGATCTCATCAGGGTCACCTTCCGGAAGGAACGGATGCGGCTCCACATAGCGGTAGAACTTCTTGTCAAAGTCTGTCGGAGCCGCCGGACCAAGGTCGTAGCAGGAATATAATCCTGAATATTCACACGCCGAGGTTCCGTCCGGGGTCATCCCCCTGAAGGAATTCTTCTTCTGGCGCAGGACATTAAGCTTTTCGATGTCAAGGTCGGCGAAGATCATTGTGTCGTGAAGCTGGAACCTCTCGTTCTCCGAAAGTATGGTTCCGTTCTCGCAGATGATGGATGATCCTCCGTAAACGGTGTCCATCGAGGACTCTCCGTAACCGGCCGAGCAGTAGATGTAGCCGGAGACGGTGCGACCGGATTGGTTGGAAATCAATTCCTTGCGTTGCTGGTGCTTGGTCATCACCTCATTCGAAGCCGAGATGTTGACAATGATCTGGGCTCCGGAAGGCGCAAGGAAAGATGATGGCGGGATCGGTGTCCAGAAATCCTCGCAGATCTCGATTCCGAATGTGGCGGAGCCGACTGTGAAGAGCAGGTTGGGGGAGATGTTGCATCTCTGGCCGCAGTACTTGATGATTGAGTCGAATCCGTCCCGGAAATAGCTCTTGCCGTCATCGACGAACCGTCCTATGGCCGAGTTGTCAGGGCCGAGGAAGTCCGAGCCTGAGGCGAACCAGCGTCCCTCGTCAAACTCGGCGTAGGTCGGAAGGTAGATCTTCGGCACGATTCCTTTGATGCCACCGTTCCTGAGGACGATGGCGCAGTTGTACAGGCGGTCCCTGAAACGCACGGGCGCTCCGATCACGACGGTGATGTGCTTGCCTCTGGTGAAGTTCATTATCTTGCCGACCGCCTCCTCCGACTTGGTCAGAAGGAGGTTCTGCCCGAAAAGATCAAGGCAGGTGTAGCCTGTGACCGACAACTCCGGGAACACTACGAGCGAGGCTTCCTCTTTCTCGGCTTCGCCCGTAAGACGGCAGATCGCCTCGGCGTTATATTCAACATCCGCCACCTTTACTCTTGGAACAGCGGCGGCGACTCTGAAAAGTCCTAAATCCATTTTTGTTCAGTTGTTGCTTTAAGGTTGTTGAGCGTCACGCGTTGGCCGGGTCGTTTCCGTTGTCGATCTCCTCGCGCTCACGCCTACGCTTCTGGTTGACGCGGACAGCGATCCCGCGGTAAAGGAAATATAATCCGATGAGCAGGATCGCACCGATCTTCCAGGTGAACGCCTCGCCCCCGATGAGAAGGGCGGCGCCGAATCCAAGAATGAACACGGCGAAGACAAAGTACAGGATGTAAATGTATTTCATTGTCTATTGATTTACCGCAAAGACTCGATCATTCTCGTGAACAGCGAGCACATCCTGTCGGCCGCCGCGTCAGCGGCCTTGACCACATCGTCCCCGTCGTTGACATAGTCCGGAGCGTAGTCATCGTGCGCCTCGTTGGTGATCACGGACACTCCGAACACCGGAATGCCGGAATGCCTGGCCACGATGACCTCCGGGATAGTGGACATTCCCGTAGCGTCACCGCCTATGGTTCTGATGTACTTGTACTCGGCCGGAGTCTCGTAGGTAGGTCCTGTGCCGCCGAAATAGACACCCTTGTGCAGCTTGATTCCAAGCTCCCCGGCGATCTCCTCCGCCTTTGCGATAAGACCCGGATCATAAGGCCTTGTCATATCCGGGAAACGAGGCCCGAAATCATCCAGATTAGGGCCGATCAGCGGGTTAGGCAACTGGTTGATGTGGTCGGTGATGATCATCAGGTCTCCGACCTTGAAATTGTAGTTCACCCCGCCGGCCGCGTTGGACACGAACAGGTACTTGATACCGATGACTTTCATAACACGGATTGGAAGTGTCACCAAATCCATCGGATAGCCCTCGTAGTAATGGATTCGTCCCTGCATCGCGATGACGGTCTTGCCGCCCAACTTGCCGACGATGAAATTGCCCTTGTGGCCTATGGCCGTGGAGACCGGAAATCCCGGAATTGTCTTGTAAGGGATTGTGAGCGGGTCGATTATGCTGTCAGCAAGCTTTCCAAGACCGCTGCCAAGCACGATGCCGACCTCCGGTTTCAGGCCGCCCAGACGTTCTTTTAGGTAGTCGGCGGCTCCGTAGATTCTTTCTGCCCTTGGATCCATAATATTCATTGATTGCGCCAGTTGTCCGGAGGACCGGACTGGCTGTTGTTTTTATTTTAAGGTTTATAATCGATTTCGTTGAGTACCGTGCGCGCTCCTTTCAGAATCGTTCTTTCTCCGAACACCTTTCTGTCCCGCATCACGAATTTTCCTCCGGCGATGAGGGATGAGACGCAGTCGCTGTGCGCCGAGTAGATGAAGTTGGCAAGGAACGGGCCAGGGGAGAGGAAGAAGGTGTTGTCGGTGTCAACAATCTGTATGTCAGCCTCATAACCTTCTTCGATTTTCCCGGTTTTGAGTCCGAACGCCTTAGCCCCGTTGACGGTGGCCATCTCTAAAAGTGTTCTGAGCGGCAGAGCGGACGGATCCTTTCTCCAGGCTTTCTGGAATATTGCCGTGGTCTTCATCGCCTCCAGCATATCAAGGTTGTTGGAGGAGGCGCACCCGTCTGTGCCGAGGCAAACGTTCGCCCCGGCCTCTGAGAGCTCTTTCCATTTGAACTTGTAGCCCGATGAAAGCTTGGTGTTGGAGTTGATGTTATGCACGCAGTTCACCCTGCGCTTTCCCAAAATCTCAATGTCGCGGTCGGAAAGCCAAAGTGTGTGCGCGGCGATCACGTCCGGACCGAGAACGCCGAGGGAGTCAAGGTATTCCACCGGGGACAGTCCTCCGTGAGCCGCCTTGCAGTCAAGATCCTCTCTCTCGGATTCTGCCAAGTGGATGTGAATCTTCAAGTTATGTTTTCTGGCATATTCCGTCGCCCAGATGATGAGTTCCTCGCTGACAGAGTAGATGGCGTGGATTCCGATGGTGAAGATGGATCTGGAGTCCCATTCCGGAACCGTCTCGTACATCTCTATGCACTGCTCTTTCTCCCTCGCTGCCTCCTCCGGGTTGTTGTGGTCAAGGAAAACATACGACACAGCGCCTCTCAGCCCCATCTCCGCAGCCGCTATCCTTGCGCTCGGAGAGAACCAGTACTGGTCGTTGAACATAGTTGTGCCGGTCTTTATCATCTCAAGGGCCGCCACCTTTGTACCCCAGTAGATGAACGGTGCGTCAAGTTTCGACTCGATGGCCCAGATGTGTCTCAGCCAGTCCTGAAGCACCATATCCTCACCGACGCCTCTCATCAGGGACATCGCTGCGTGCGTGTGCATATTGATGAATCCCGGAACGGCCACCTTGCCTGTGCAGTCCATTGTCTCCACACCCGAAGCCGCCTCGCGGTACTCGGCCGAGTGCGGAGCGATTCTCTCTATCAGACCGTCGGCGATGGTGATGTCCACCACACGACCCTCCAAAGTAATATTCCTAAGCAGAATCTTGTCCATAATTGAATATGTCTAAGAAACCATATTTTACAATTAACAATTTTGCTAAATTTTTCAAATATAGTAAAAATATGATAATATTCATCGTGCCTTTGCGGCCCCGCATAAAAAAAGACAGCCGGGATATCGCCCCGGCTGTTCTCTATAACTGTTTTCGGAGAATTACTCCTCGTAGCTTGCCTTCACAAAGTCAGAGCCGAGAAGATAGTCGGCGCACATCTTCATACTTTCCTTCCAGTCACCATTCGTGAACGCCTCAAGCTCAACGACAAAGCCTTTCATTCCGGCGGTCTCGGCATTCTTGAAGATTGAGTCGAAACCGACCATTCCGCTCTCGCCAAGCTCGCGGTGATCCTTGATGTGGAGAAGGGTGAAACGTCCCGGATACTTTCTGAAGAGCTCTACAGGGTAGGCTTTCCCCATCACGGTCCAATAGACATCCATCTCAAAGAACACACACTCAGGATCGGTGTTCTCAAGCATATATTCATAGATGACGGTGTCCTCGATTTTCTTGAACTCGTGCGAGTGGTTGTGGTAGCCGAACTGTATGCCGTTCTCCTTGCACTTCGCTCCGATGGCGTTGAAGTAGTCGCAGTAGGTCTTGAGTCCGGCGAGCGTCTCGGGAACCTTGAAGGACGGGCAGACAATGTACTTGCAACCGGCGGCCTTGTGGGCGGCTATCGCCTGATCCCACCACTTCATTGATTCCGTGAAGTCGCCAGACGCAAGTTCCTCGTCGCTAAGGTTTTTGCCGATGTGCGTGGAGAGTGATTTCAGTCCGGCGGCCTCAAGGTCGGCCTTGTACTGCTCAGGCTCTACGCCGTAGATCTTTCCGTCCGAGTAGCAGGCGGCCTCCACTGAGGTGTAACCCATTTCCGCGAGAGCCTTGAATGCCTCCTCGTGGTTCTGGGCGTACTTCTCAGGGTTGCCGATCACTTGCCTGATGCTGTAAAGCTGTACTCCGATTTCTTTCTTGACAGGAGTCTCGGCCTTGTTCCCGGCGCAGGAAGCCGCGCCGAGGACGAGAGCCGAGACCATCATTATGAGGCTGATTCTTCTCATTAGTCGAGAACCTTTATGCGGATGTTGCGGTACCATACATCGTCGCCGTGATCCTGCATTCCGATGTAGCCCTCGTGGTTCTCACCACCGCAGTTGTTGAGGAGCTCGAAAGCGAGAGGCCATTTCTCCTGAGAGAACTTGGAAGCCTGAAGCATATCGGTCCACTGTGGGGTCCACAGGTGGTACTCAAGCACATTCACACCATTCTGTCCGTGAACGACTGTTCCCTTGTAAACCATAATCTTGGCTGTGTTCCACTCGCCGAAAGGCTTCTGGTTCTGTGGCTTGGCAGGAATCATATCGTAGAGGGAAGCAGACTGGCGGTTGCCATCGACACCAAGCAGGGCGTCAGGGTGGTTGGCGTTGTCAAGAACCTGATACTCAGGAGCGGAGATGTAGATAGGAGACCACTTTGTGGTGCTGTCCGCATTGTACTGCTTAACCTCCTGAGCGAGGTAGAAGATACCTGAGTTGCCGCCCTTGGAAACCTTCCACTCCATCTCAAGCTGGAAGTTCTTGAACTTGTGGGCGAAGATCAGGTCGCCGCCCTCAAGGGTCTGGCCCTCACCTGTACCGGTGCCGGTGAACTTGATGCAACCGTCCTCGATGGTCCAGCGTGAAGGAACGTTGTCCTTTCCGTAGCCGCGCCATCCGTTGAGGGTCTCACCGTCGAAAAGCACATAGTAGCCGTCCTTGTCCTGAGGAACGGAGGAAAGGTCAACCTGTGGCTTCTCCACGCTGATGTAGGCAGGAGCGCCCTCGTTGGCTACCTTGGTCTCAACAGTCTCTGTTCCGGTCCACTGGAGTTCAGCCGGAGCGGCGGCCTTCTTGTTGCCGTTGCCGCAGGAAGCGGCGCTGAGAACAACAGCGGCGGCAGCGGCCGCATAAACGATCTTTTTCATATTGTGTTTTTTTTAATTAATGAATATATTCATTTGATTATTCCGGCATTTCAGGCAGCTCGTAGCCATTGTGGTACTGACGCTTGATGAGGCTTGCGGCGAACTCGCGGGCGTTCATCGGGTCGGTGTACTTGTTCTTGAAGGTAGGGTGGCCGTCCTTGATGGAGAAGCCGTCCTTCTCAAGGATCTTGATGGTGGCGTCGGCAGGGATGTTGGTGAACTCCATCTTCTGGCCGTCCCACTCAAGAACCTGGTTGAGGGCCTGGAGCCTTACAGCGGCCACACCGAGGTCAACCATCTCGACGAACGGACCGGCCTCGCTGAAGTCTGACGCTGAAGGGATTCTTGAATCCGGG
>CAYZKZ010000071.1:0-15006 GCA_964479325.1 uncultured Muribaculaceae bacterium | reverse complement strand
TCAAGCATCGTGATGAGGTTGGAAAGGAGATAGTAGTAACTCAAACCGGCTGAAAGGCTGTTACAGATGAAGAACATCATTATCGGCATCATCCACACGCTCATAAACCTCATAGAGGCCATCTGAGGATCATTGGCTCCAGGCTGGGAGGCGGTCGTGATCTTCGAGTAGAAGAACATCGAGACAGCCATAAGCAAGGCGAACAATGAAAGGTGGTCGCCGATCAGCGGAATCCTTACCCCGAAATTGACGATGGAGTCGTAGGCGCTCAAGTCATCGGCCCAAAGGAAGGACTGCTGACGCAGCTCGATGGAAGCCGGGAAGAAGCGGAACATCGCCCACAGGATCGGGAACTGGAGAAGCATAGGAAGACATCCGCCCATCGGACTGATTCCCGCCCTCTTGTAAAGATCCATCTGCGCCTGCTGCTTCTTCAGAGCGTCCTCCTGCTTAGGGTACTTCTCGTTCAGCTTGTCGATCTCCGGCTTGATGGCCTGCATCTTCGCCGAAGAGGAGTAGGACTTGTAGGCGAACGGAAGAACGACGATCTTGATGAATATGGTCATCAACAGGATGATGATTCCGAAGTTGGAGATGAACCTGTGCAGGAAGTCGAACAGCGGGATGATCACGAACCTCGTGAACCAACCCACGAGCCAACCGCCCAGCGGAATGATCTTCTCGTACTTCTGGTCGTAGGCCTTCAAAGTCCGGAAGTGGTTCGGGCCGAAATAGAACTCGAACGGAACGACCGTCTCTTTCTGGCCAGGCTGGAAATCCATCCTGATGCGGGCCTCGCCTGTCATAAGGTTGTGGCTCTCGTCATCCTCCGGGAAATAGTTCAGGGAGAAGTCAGTGGAGGCGAACTCCTGCGGAGCCCTCATTATGACAGAGAAGAACTGCTGCTGGAACGCGAACCAAGACACCTTGGCATCGACACGCTTCTGGGCGCTTCGTCCCTTGGCGATGGCCTCAGGCTTCTTCTCACCATTGAAATAGTAGTCAAGTTTGGAGTACTGGACCTCGTTCTTGTAGCCCTTCTCCATCCTCGGCATAGTCACGACATAATCCACATCGAATGAATACACATTCTTAGGGATCACATTCTCCATCCCGACGAACGAGAGGTAGTTCTTTACTGAATATGACCCTTCGGCGATGACGTACCTCTGCTCGATGTAGCCTCCGCCGGCGAACGGCAGACGCATAGCGAGCGATGTGTCGGTCCTCTCGGCGACCACAAAATTGAAATCGGAGGTGCTGATGCTCTCGCCGGTATAGACCTGCACGTCATAGCGGCTCTCCTCAGGTCTGAAGAGGAAGAGTTCGTCCCCGCCGTAGGCGCTGTACTCCTTCAACCTCGCTGAATATGGCTGCGCTCCTTTCGTGGTGAACGCCACCTCGAACTTATCGTTCGACAATGTGACGATCTGAGCCTCTCCCGAGCTGGCGGCCTCAAGGAGTGAATCCTTGTAGATACTCACCGGAGCCGCCACCTGGGCGACGGACGTTGTGTCCGACAACCTCCGCGCCGCCTCGGCGGCGGCCACAGAGTCAGCCTGAATCTGTTTTACAAGCGCTATTGAATCCAATTGGGCCTGATAGGCGGCCTGTTTCTCGTACTGTTTGTTCTGATAGAAGGTAAAGCCGAACAGGAGCAAGCCTATCAGGACGATACCTGTGATTGTGTTCTTATCCATTCCCTGTTACTTCTCTTCTTCGCTCTCCTCTGCCTTGCGGATCTTAGCCTCAAGATCCTTCAGTTCCTGCTTCGCGGCGTCAATCCTCTCCTGCATCTTCTGGATCAGAGGAGCGGAATTCTTCGACGACGAGAAGAAACCTATGTTGTTCTCGTAGGTGTCGATGTCCTGCTGCAGTTTGTTGTACTGCTGAACAAGGCGATCCTTCTCACTCAACGGCTTTCTGGAGAAGCCACCGTTCCTTCCGCCGTTGCCAGAACCCTGCCTTGGGCCTCTCAGAGAGAAGTCCGGGAACTTGGACTGCATCGCCTCGGCGTAGGCCGACTGGACAGCCTCCTTCTCCTTGAACGGCACGAAGCCTATTCCCTGCCATCTTTCGACGAAGGCGCGGGCCGCGTCGCGGTCAGCGGCGGCGTCACCCGAGAGGGTATATTCATTTATCTCATCGATAAGAGCCTTCTTGGCCTTGAGGTTGCCGTGGAAGTCATTCTCAGGCTTGGCGTTCTTGTCGCGTTCGTTGAAGAACTCGTCGCAGGCGGCGCGGAAACGCTTCCACAACTGCTCTGACTTCTTGCGAGGAACTGCACCAATCTCCTTCCACTGCTTCTGCAACGCGATCAGGGCCTCGGTGGTCTTCTTCCACTCCTTGCTGTCCTTCAGCGCCTCGGCCTGCTCGATGAGGGAGAGTTTCTTCTCCATATTCTCGTTCATCGAGTCCTTGAACTGGGCGTAGTAGTCTCTCTTGCGGGTGAAGAACTTATCGCAGGCGGCGCGGAAGCGGTCGTAGATCTTCTGGTTCTCCTTCCTTGTGGCGAAACCGATCGTCCTCCAGGTCTTCTGGATCTCCTCGATCTCGGCGGAGAGGGTGTTCCACTCGTTGGAGGACTTCACCTCCTTGTCGGCGATGGCCTCGACCTGCTCGCAGAGCTTGGTCTTCTCGGCAAGGTTCTCCTTCTGACCTTCGAAATAGGCCTGATACTTCTTGTTTATGACAGCCGTGGCGGCCTTGAAGCGATCCCAGATGGAATCGCGGTACTCCTTGGCGACAGGACCGAACTCCTTCCACTGCTCGTGGAGCTTCTGAAGCTCGCGGAAAGCCTCGACAACGTTCTCATTCTCAGAAAGTTTCTCGGCAGCCTGGCAGAATTCCTCCTTGGCCTCGAGGTTCTTCTTGAAGTCGAGGTCGCGCAGATCCCTGTTGATCTTCACCATATCGTAGAATTTCTCCACATAGAACTGGTAGGTGTCGTTCAGGTCACGGAACTTCGTGGCCGGAACCGGACCGATCTCCCTCCAGCGGTTCTGGAGCTCGCGGAAAGCCGGGAACGTGGAGTTCACATCCTCCTGCTTCTCGACGAGATTCTTCAGATCCTCGATGACAGCCTGCTTCTGAGCGAAATTCTCCTCCCTCTGAGCGTCCTGCTGACGGTTGTACTCGGCGCGTTCCTTCTTATAGTGGGCATAGACACCCTTGAAAGCGGCCTCGATGGCCTCGAAAGGATTGTCCTTTACTTCCTCGGCCTGAGAGACCGGAGCGGCCTCCTCGACAACATCCTCCCTTGAGGACGGCTCATCGACCTTGGACTCAAGCCCGGCCTCGGCCTTCTCCTTGGAAAGCCTCTTGTAAAAAGCGGACTTGATGGCGTCAGCCTCTTTGTACCTCTTCATCCTGTCCTCGGCCTGAGACAGTTTGTCGAACATTTCCGACAGCTCAGCCAATGACAGAGATCCAAGATCGGCAGGAATCACACCGCCTTCCTCGGATCTTTCGGCCTCACCGGCATTCTCACCAACGGCCTCCACCTCAGGCTCAGCCTCGACGGCCTTGCCCGCGGCCTCTTCAGCCACTTCCTGAACCTCAGGATTTTCTACATTCTCGTTGAGAGCCTTTGGAGCCTCATCTACATCTGCGGCCTTGTTGACCTCAGGAATATTACCTTCACTCATAAAGCAGTTTAATTAAGAGTTCTACTTATCCGCAAATATACCTAAAAAAACACTATTTTTGCAAAAGCAAAACAATATTCTATGCGCATTGACATTCTTACAGTCGTTCCGGAACTTCTGGAAAGCCCGCTCAGCCACTCGATCGTCGGCAGGGCAATCAAGAAAGGACTGGTAGAGATACACGTTCAAAACATCAGGAAATATGGCATCGGGCCGCGCGCCACGGTGGATGACTACTGCTACGGCGGCGACGCCGGGATGGTGATGATGATCGAGCCGGTGGAGAAAATGATCGAGGAGCTGAAGGCGGAGCGTGACTATGACGAGGTGATCTATATGTCCCCGGACGGCGAGCGTCTGACACAAGGAATATCCAATGAGCTGTCCCTGAAAAAGAACATCATCATCCTCTGCGGTCACTATAAAGGAATAGACCACCGCATCCGCGAGCATCTGGTGACGAGGGAGATCTCTGTCGGAGACTACGTGGTGAGCGGCGGGGAGATTCCGGCGGCCCTGCTGGCGGACTCTATCGTAAGGCTCATCCCGGGAGCCTTGACCGACGAGACATCCGCCCTGAGCGACAGTTTTCAGGACAGCCTGCTCTCCCCTCCTGTCTATACCCGCCCTGCCGACTACAAAGGCTGGAAAGTTCCGGAGGTCCTGCTGAGCGGAAACCCGAAACTTATCCACGAATGGCAGGATGAGCAGGCTTTGGAACGCACAAAAAAGCTTAGACCCGAATTATTGGAAAGGTCTGATAGTCAGCACAAAAGATAGTTATCAACGTAAAACGTTTAAAACTTTTTTCAAAAAAGGCTTGCTTTAAACGTTTTTTTGACTACTTTTGCATCACGAAAAATGTGAGAGTTTTCACACTCTAACGACTATGACCTTCTTTCAAAATAAGGTAATACACTACTAACTAACCGAAAAAAGTCCGCAGCGATGTGGGCTTTTTTGTTTTTGTGTCTCTGCCTGGTCCTAAGATAAGTTTAGGGCTAATCGACATTCTTCACCTCCAAAAAGAAAAAGCTGTCTAAATAATTGAAGATTTTTACGTAGGTTTGCAATAAATTATAATAATATGACAATAATCAGAGAAGCCATAGATAGGACTCAATTGAAAGAAATGGCGCAGGATTTCTATGGAGAGATGATCAAAGGAGTCGTGGATGTTGACAGAAAAGTCTTGGCATTGAATGCCGAACTACATTCTGATCTCGAAAAACTTCTTTTAGAAGATGGATCGAACCAAGAATCCCTATGGGGAATAAACCTATATCCTGATGTTGAAGGAGATGATTTCATAGAGTTCGACTCCCTTATCAACATCAGTCCAAGAAGGAACAATTTCAGCCGGGATGTCGAGGACAAGGCTGTCCGAGAGAGAATAAGTTTAATCATCAACAATCTTGTAAGATGACAACGCCACTTCCAGCAAAGCCTGACAAAGAGAAATGGGCGGAGATGGACTTCATCACGCAAATGGCTAACATCGGCAGCGAAGTCGGACGTACATTGAAATGGAAGCAAAAGAAGAATGCCGCATTGGCGAGAAGCGCATTCATCAGAGCTCTCGACCTGTTTGACCTCACAATTGAAGTAGGGCGCAACAAGTCAACACCTTCATCAAGAGATTCAATGCTACGTGAGGTTCTACGCGCGAGGGATATATTCGCAGAGGAGTACCTCTCTGATGACGATGATGCGATAAGAGCATCCGACAGGTATTTCTCACACTTCGCAAAAGCGAGCGCGATCAAGTCACAACGGTAAGAAACGTTTTGGGAAACATTCTGATTCAATGAACTGCAATGAACTTGATGGTTATCTGGAAATGCCATAACTTTGCCGCATTGAAAACAAACTAAGCAGAAAAAAGATGAAGATAGTTCCTGAACTGAATTACCTGCTTGCGGAGGTCGAGAGGCACTATGGTAGAAAGCTTCAGTCATCCGCTGATTTCGAGGCGCTGTCCGTCGTGATCGAGCACGAGTGCGGCGAGATCCTCTCGTCATCCACGCTCAAAAGACTCTGGGGCTACGTTACCCTGAAACCAATTCCAAGAACCTCAACCTTGAACGTGCTCTCAAGATTCATCGGAATGAAGGATTTCGAAACTTTCCGCCAAAGCATCAAGAACAACGCAGCCTTCGTGTCACGCTATTTCTCGGCAAAGACGGTCTGCTCATCCGACCTCGACAAAGGCGCGGAAGTGATCATCGGCTGGGCTCCTGACAGAATCGTACGCCTGAAGTACGAAGGTGACGGGACATTCATTGTGACCGAATCCGAGAACTCCAAACTGATCAAGGGCGACAGATTCCAGGCGGAATCATTTATGTTAGGCTACCCTCTCTACGTTCCAAGAATCCAGAGGGGGCAGGAATATACCCTCCCCTACATTGCCGGAACACAGGAAGGGCTGAACAGAATCGACATAGTCGAAGAATCGGGGCATAAGGGCAAACGGCGATAGCGCCAATAATTAATAGGCCGCATCCCTAATCTCTTCGGTAAGACGCTCGAAGACAGAGTCAACCGCCCGCCGCTCGGAGGCAGCCTTGATGTCCGGAAGCATCAGGAAAAATGAGACCACCGAAATCAAAAGGACGAGAAACAAAGCCGACGGCAGAATCCAACGCCTTACCCTTTCATATTTCCTGATCGCGGCCCGCACCTCGGCGATGTTGCGGAAACGCTTGCCGCGGTCTTCCGCCGAACAGACGGAGGCTATGCGGGAATACACTCCCAACCTCAACAGGATCTTTCCAAATGAATATATGTCCGAACGGCAATCGGCGGCCTTTCCCGCCAACAGCTCAGGCGCGATGTAGTCTTTTGTCCCTGCGGGATTCTTCAGAACGGCGTACCAGTCAGCATCCGACAGACTGAAATCTATCAGCTTGACATTCCGGCCGTTATTAGTGATCATAATATTGGACGGCTTCAGATCACGATGGACTATCTGTTTCCGGTGGAGGTACTCCAAAGCATCGCACAATTCCAACACGATTTTCCTGACAGGCAGCCCCTCGCCACCGATCAGGCTCTCCAGACTCTCACCGTCAATCCACCTCATCACGACGCAGCTGCCAAGTTCCGGAACACGGATGAAATCCAGAACAGGACAGATGTTCGGGTGATCAAGCCCGACCCCGATCTCATACTCCTTGCGGAGCATTCTTTCATAGAAAGGATTCCCTGAATATTCAGGTTTAAGCCATTTAAGCGCCACCATTCTGCCGTCCATTCTCGCCCTTCCGAGAACCGTGTAGCCCCCGGGAGAGTCGTGGATTGTCTGAATGTCGCCGACCGAGCCGACGCGCTCGATTTCCTCGCAGGAACCGAAAAACGCTGATGTGTCCTCCATAATGCCCTTACCTGTTCAAGAACCGGAATCTGTCGCCTGAAACCATTAGTTTCAACAGAGAACGTAAATATAATCTTTCCCTCTCACTTTTTTACCAAATAAATGGTAAATTTGTCATCCACAAGCAAAATGAGTAAAAAACACGTCATAATATTCCTTCTTGCAGCACTGTCGGCGACCGCCTGCGCCCGCACCGACGGTACGTCCTCCGCACCGTCCTACGACTCGGAGACCGACTGCCTCAACGGGACTATGATCGTGACTCTGGACGGCAGGTACGGCCTTGCGGACACTTCCGGCAGGGAAATCATCGAGCCGCGGTTTGACGACCTCTACTTCATCACTGACGACATCGGGGCGGCGTTCAACGGGGATGTGTGCAGTTTCTTTGACAAGACCGGCAAAAGAGTCGGCGAGACGGTTCTGAGAGGCGTAAAGACACCGGATGAGCTGTTGGAAATCTACACAAGAATCCGTTCCGGCCAGAGAGCCTGGTGGGACGACATCCTGTCCCGCTACGAGGAATTCCGCAGGTACTGCCAAAGCGACGGAGCGACAAAGGCAGAGGCCTTGGCGAAGGCCGAGGAAATCAGGGAGATGCTGAGGAAAGTGGAAGCGCCGATGGAGAAAGACCAGAAAGTCCGCTTTGAATCCGAGCGCAATGCCTACAAACGCTAAGATTATGATGAAAGGGGAAAGGTTATTGAGCATATTCATTTCACTGGCAGTCGCTTGCGGTGTCTGCCACTCTCAGGATTTCGCCGGCATAAGGAAGGATCAGTCCTTCATCTACGCCGAAGGGACCGGGGCGGATGTGAATGCAGCCGACAGTTCAGCCCTCCGCGGAATCGCCGCCAAACTGGCTCAGGAGATTGAATGGGACTACCGGAATGAAATCAGGAACGGCCTTATGCTCAGCTATCTGGACGACATAAGGCGGGAGTGCGGGATGATCTCGGAAACCGGCAGAAAGACCGCCGAGGTTATGCGGTATATTCGTAAGGACGACATTGATCTCATCTTCAGCCGAAGGAGGGGAAAAGTCAGCGAAATGGTCTCGATCGCCGGAAAGGCGGAGGGAAAATGTCAGGTGGATGTCGCGCTTCGCTACTATTCGTGGGCCGAGACATTGATGCGCAGCCTCCCTTCACCGGACGCCGCGGCCATTGCGGAGGTCAGGAGCAAGAGAGAGAATATTCTTAAAAAATTGAAAGTCACTTTCGACAGACAAAGTGTCTATGACAAGGGAATCGTGGAACTGACCTTCACCTGCGGAGGGACGGCGGTGAGAAGCATAGACTACCGTTTCTACGACGGAGTCAAATGGAGCGGGATTCTGTCCGCCAAGGACGGTAAGGGTTTCGTGGAGGTGGCTCCGGATTCCAAGATTGACTCTTACCGGATAAAGTACGAGATCGATCCACGGCACCTCCAGCATCTGTTCCGTGAGGTAAGCGGTGTGGAAAAGGCGTTCGCCGCCGGTGCTAAGGGCGACGCGGCCGGGGAGAATCCAAGGAATGACAGACCTGCGTCGGAAGCGAAAGGCGGAACAGAGCCTCCGAGAATCAAGCGTGAGTCAGCGGAACAGAAAATAGACTTTTCAGAGGTCAAGAAAAAGGTTCTGGACATTGTGGCGAGGGACGAGTTCCAGACGGCGGCCGATTCGGCAAGGAACGACCTAAAGGTGGTCGCCCGTCCGTCAGACTATGAGGAGATCATCAAAGAGATCTGCAAAAGCATCTCCGGCGAGACCGACCGTGAGATCTCAGGGTTCTTCACGGAAGAAGGCTACGAGATATTCAACAAACTGATCCGCTACGGCAACGCCAGGGTTCTGAACTTCGACAGGCTTGAGTTCTACGGGTTCGGAGACGAGGTGTTCTGCAGAAGCGTGCCGATGGTCTTCTCGTTCAAAGGCAACAAAAGACAGTTTGTCGAGAATGTCGTGTTCACCTTTGACAGTGAGAAGAGAATCCGCGACCTGACTTTCGCCCTGGACAGGGAGACCGCCCGGAGCATCATCTCCCAAAGCGGCTGGACGGAAGAAGCGAGGCTGGTTCTTGTCAATTTCATCGAGAGCTACAAGACGGCCTACTCACTCAAGCGGCTTGACTACCTCAACGCCATCTTCGACGACGACGCGCTGATCATCACCGGCAGGGTCCTGCGGAACGTCAAAGGGCCGAACGAGTACAGCAACAACCGCTACGTCACCCTCACCCGCCAGGACAAGACGACATACATCAAAAACCTGCGGAGAGTGTTTGCCAGTCAGGAATATATCAACCTTCAGTTCTCCGACTGCGAGGTGATGAAACTCGGCAAGGGCGAGCAACTCTTCGGAATCAAGATCAGGCAGGAATATTACTCCACAACATACTCGGACTCCGGCTATCTCTTCATCCTTGTGGATCTTCGTGACTGCCGCCGCCCTGTCATCCACGTCAGGACCTGGCAGGACGAGCCGGACAAGAATTTCGGAGTGATCGGACCATATAATTTCTAATAAAAAAATGAAAAGACTTATCCTAATTGTCATCGCTCTTGTAGCAGCAGTACTTTCCGCATCGGGTCAAAGTGACACGTCCGGTTTCTACGTGAAGTCATTCAAGAAACTGGACTGGGATCTGGACGCCAGGGTCAACCACCCGGTCCTTGACCAGAACAACCGTAAGGCCGCTTTGATAAAAGTCGTTATTCCGGCCACCGGCTTCGATTTCGATTTCGGAATTATGGGCGTCGTCAATGTCAAACAGGAAGTCGGAGAGATCTGGGTCTATGTTCCGGAAGGCGTGAAGAAGATAACGATACGCCACAAAGACTATGGTGTCATAAGGGACTATGAGTTTGGATGTCCAATAGAGTCGGCGACAGTTTATGAGCTTGCCCTGCATCTTCCGGCGAAACCGGATGTCAAGGTAATCGTGAGGGATTCGATCGTCTATGTTCCGACATACATCCCCACAGTGACTGAAGTACGGAAGAGGCAGCCGATCGGACTCAGCGTGATGGCCGTGGGCAACATTCCCACCCCCGCCGCAGGACTGATGGTGGCCTGGAACGAGAGGAGATTCGGAGCCTACGCAAAGTTCATCGCCAACCTGAAGAGTTCCAATAAAAGCGACAACGTCGATATGTGGGAATATACCAGCACATCAATGTCTTCAGTGACCGCCGGAGCCACATACAGATGCCTTGACTGGCTGAGAGTCAGTCTTGGCGGCGGCTATGGCTGCAAACTCCTCTTCCTTCAGGACGAAAAGGGGCAATGGGAAAGTGGTCAGGATAACACATTAAGCAGAATAGCTTTTGATTTCGGTGTGTTCCTGCGCTTCCGCCGCTTCACCTCCTACATCGGAGTCACCTCTGTAGCGTTCGACTATTTCCGTCCAGAGATCGGCGTTGGGTATGTCTTCTGACCACAAGCCGCAAGGACAGTGCGGAATAATTAGATTTTAATATCAGCTGAGGTTCTTGCCGTGACAGTTGCGGTAGGAAAGGCGGCTGCCGCAGGGACAAGGAGCGTCCTGCGGGGTCGGAGGGATGAACAGGCCGAGGACAGGATTCTTCTTGATCATCGCCTGAAGCGGATCGTCCTCGGACTGGAGAATGACTTTAAGGCAGTTCTTCTCGTTCGAGGAATAGCCTCGGAGAAGCCATTTTGGAAGGGTGTTGGCGTAGGCGGCCACGACTTCCATACAGTCATTGTAGTCCTCGAACGAGTCGATGTCATCCTGCTTGCGGGACACACTCGCGAAAATGGCCTCTGTGGTGTCATCCTTTCCGATCATCTGGGCGTTCATCCAGATGTCGTGTTCCTCACGCACCAGATCCTCGCCCGCGTAGCCAAGGTTGCCAAGCATCTCCACCAGACGCCTGCCCTCCTCTGAATCAAGGCCATAGACAAAATACGGAGATCCGGCTCCCGCCTCCAAGGCCTCCTGCGGAGTGAAACGGCGCAGTGAAGAGACACCGGGATATTCATTCCTTCCCTTAAGAATTTCCTCCGGATTGAATATATTGGGAGCGCTCATATAGCGTTCGCCGTCGGAATCAATCCTGCAAAGCTTCATCACCGGGCTGTCATAGACAATGTTCGTGAAGTGCTCTATACTGTGACGGCCGGAGTACTCCCAGTAGTCCAGCATACAGTCAAAGAACTCCTCGACGGTCATCACACCGTAGAGGCAAAGATAGCCAAGCGCGGCCTGGTCGGTCTCGAAAAGCCCGCTCTCCCGCCCCTCCTTGAGGACATTGTCAATGTGCGGAGCGACCACATCGTAGAGATCCGTGGTGATCCACACCTCGCGGAAGTTCTCGTCCGAAGTGTCCGAGCCGAGAAGCTTCACGGTTTCAAGAACGGAAGGGAAATCCGGATAGTCCAGATAAAGCGGAACACCGGGACCAGCATCGACAAGCCGCTTCAGCAGCCTCAAATCCCTCTCAAGCATCCTTCCAAGCCACTCGGCAGGTCTCTCGATTATGTACGCGCCGAGCCGGTCCACAAACTCTGGCTTGCGGACCTTTGAAGGAACATCAGCCCCGAAATACCTGCGGATGTCCTCCAACTCGACTCTTGGGAAACTCTCAAGAGCCTTGAATATGACGTTGCGCTTCTGCTTCATAAATGAAAGAAGATGCCTTAATTCTGTTTCAATGGGAAGTGGAGCATAGGAGAATCGAACTCCTGACCTTTTGAATGCCATTCAAACGCTCTACCAACTGAGCTAATACCCCATTGGGACTGCAAAGATAGGCATTTTTTTTCATCCCGCAAATTTTTCTTCTTATGCCGGCCAAAATTTTTCAATGAATATATTCATAAAGGAGAATTTGCGGGGTCGCCGTCCCCTTTGTCAGGATTACTTGTTATCTTTGTCAAGATATTCTTACGACAAATGGATAACGGAAAAAAGCTAATGACCATTGCCGCAGCGGCGGTGGCGGTGTGCGGATGCGCCAAGAACGAGCAAAGGAAGCCCAATGTGATCTTTCTTTTGTTTGACGACCTCGGCTACGGGGACTTGGGGTGCTACGGACAGGAAAAGATCGAGACTCCGAACATCGACGCGCTCGCGGCGCAGGGCCTTCTGTTCACGGATATGTACACGGCGGCTCCGCTGTCCTCCCCTTCCAGATGCTGCCTTCTGACAGGCAAGCATTCGGGACACAGCCAGATACGCAACAACGAGGAGCATTATGTCCCGAAAGACAGCCTTGGATGGAACGGAGTGTTCCTCAACCCTGAGGAGCAGGGGCAGTTCCCGCTGGAGGAAGGCACGAAGACCATAGCCACGATGCTCCAGACGGCGGGCTACAAGACAGCGATGGTCGGAAAATGGGGGCTTGGGTTTCCTAAGAGCGCCTCGCTTCCGAACACGATGGGATTCGACTATTTCTACGGATTCAACTGCCAGGCGCTCGCGCATTCCTACTACCCAGTCAAACTTTGGGAGAACGGAGTCGAGGTGCCGACGGGCAACGAACTTGTTGTCCAGGGATGCAAGTTCCCGGACGGACTCGACAAATATGACGTCAACAACTACGCCCGCTACGGCGGCGAGTACTACAGCTGCGACCTGATGTACGACAAGATGGTCAAGTTCGTGGAGGACAACGCCAAGTCGCCTTTCTTCCTGATGTGGACCACGACCGTGCCTCACAGCGCCGTCCAGGCTCCGCTCGACGAGGTGATGCACTATGTTGAAAAGCTCGGTGACGAGGAGCCTTGCACCGATCCGGGGATGTACCTCCCGAACCGCTACCCGCACGCCACCTACGCCGCGATGGTGACCCACATCGACCGCCAGGTCGGCGACCTTGTCCAAAGACTGAAGGATTTGGGAATATGGGAGAACACGATCTTCATCGTGACCTCCGACAACGGCCCGGCCAGCAACGGCAACTCCCCTATGGAATATTTCAACAGCGGCGGCCCGTTCAAATGCGGCAAGGGCTGGGGCAAGTCATCACTGCACGAAGGAGGAATAAGGATGCCGTTCATCCTGCGCTGGGGCGAGGGGAAGGAATGCAAGGAGATAACCAGAATCAGCGGTTTCGCCGACATTATGCCGACTTTGGCCGAGATCGCCGGGGTCGATGCGCCTGAGAATGACGGTGTCTCTTTCGCTCCGACCGTACTCGGCGGGACAAAAGGCGGAAAGGACTATTGCCGCGCGAACGGCATAAAGCCCGGAGAGCAAAAGGATCACGAATATCTTTACTGGGAGTTTCCGGGTTCCAAAGGATGGGTGGCCGTCCGCATCGGGGACTGGAAAGGAATTCTACGCCAGGTGCTTAAAGGCAACACGGAGATGGAACTCTACAACCTGAAGGACGATCCTCGGGAATCGACCGACGTGGCGGCCGAACATCCGGAGATTGTGGAGAGGATGTGGAAGGTTGTCAAGGAGAGCCACGGGAAGGCCAATCCGGACGTGCCTAAGTTCAATATGGAGATCAACTATCCGGATTCGCTGTCACTTCGACAGGCTCAGTGACCGGTCTTTGGGGCTTGTCGAAACACCAGTTCAGTGACCGGTCAGCGGAATAAAAAAAGCTCAGCGACACCGAACACGATGGTCGCTGAGCTTGTCGAAGCGCAAAGCCCGAAATATTACTTCTCGTCCTGGAACTTGAGAATCGGCTGACGGGCGGCCGTGGTCTCGTCCGGACGCGCGATCGGAGCGTTGTGAGGAGCGCTCTTGAGGATGGCCGGATCCTCGGCGGCCTCCTGCGCGATCTTCTTCATCACCTCGATGAAAGCGTCAAGCGTCTCGATCGACTCAGTCTCCGTAGGCTCGATCATAATGGCCTGATGGAAGAGCAGAGGGAAGTAGATCGTCGGAGCGTGGAAGCCAAAGTCCAGAAGCCTCTTGGCCACATCAAGCGTCGTCGCGCCCTCCCGCTCGACAGTGCCGTCGGCGGCCTTCCTTGAGCCGTCGTTGACGAGACCGTCATACACGAACTCGTGCTTGCAGACAGTCGGGATAGGCAGTTTGTAGTACTCCTTGAGGCTCTCCTTGATGTAGTTGGCCCCGAGTGTGGCGTACTTGCCGACAAACTTGACATTCTCCTTGCCAAGCATAAGGATGTAGGCATAAGCCCTCAGGATCACACCGAAGTTGCCCAGGAATCCGGACACCTCACCGGCCGTCTTGCCGCAGTCACGGGAATTCTTCTCGACATCCGTCTTGCCGACACCGGCGCGGCCGCGGACCTTGAACTGGCCGTACTCATCCTTGACCACCTTAGGAACAGGAAGGTAAGGGACAAGTTTCTCGCAGACACCGACAGGACCTGAGCCAGGGCCTCCGCCACCGTGAGGCGTGGAGAACGACTTGTGCAGGTTCAGGTGAAGGATGTCGAATCCCATATCGCCGGGACGGGCGACTCCGATGAGCGGATTCATATTCGCTCCGTCATAGTACAGAAGTCCTCCGCATCCGTGGATGAGAGCGGCGATCTCCTCGATGTCCTTCTCGAAAAGTCCGAGAGTGTTAGGGTTCGTCATCATAATACCGGCGATGTCGTCACCGAGCAGAGGCTTCAAGTCGTTCACATCGACAAGGCCGTCAGCCTTTGACTTCACGACAACAACCTCCAGACCGCAGACGGCGGCGCTGGCAGGATTGGTTCCGTGGGCGCTGTCGGGCACGATCACCTTCGTCCTCTTCAGATCTCCGTTGAGGATGTGGTACTGACGCATAATCATCAGACCGGTCAACTCACCGTGCGCACCTGCGCAAGGGTTGAACGTGAAGTGGGCCATTCCGGTGATCGCGGAGAGAGCCATGTCCATATTGTAATAGACCTCAAGCGCTCCCTGCACCGTGGAGGCTGGCTGCAAAGGATGCAGACCGAGGAAGCCCTTCATTCCGGCGATCTCCTCGTTGATCTTAGGGTTGTACTTCATCGTGCAGCTTCCCAGCGGATAGAAGCCGGTGTCAACACCGAAGTTCATCTGGGAAAGGTTGGTGTAGT
>CAYZKZ010000070.1:0-15344 GCA_964479325.1 uncultured Muribaculaceae bacterium | reverse complement strand
ATTTTTAGACCCCGAATATGGCAGAATGCCATTATGGCAGGAAACGACCGGCTCAAAGGGCGGGAATATTCCCGCGGGAATCAATCGGAAAGATGGTTGAGAAGGAGCTTGCGGATGTTGTCGGAGATGCGTTTGTGGGCGTCCGTGGCGTTCTCAAGCATCTCAGCCAGGTTCTTGTACTTGATCAGTTCCCTCGTGTTCTCCTCGTTTGTGAAGATGTAGCCGACATACTCCTCGTAGGCCTCGTCGGCGGCATGTTCCAGCTCGGTCACACGCTCGCAGGCCATCGACAGCGCGGAAAGGTTTCCTCGGAGATCCACAAGAAGAGGGATGGCGTCGTGGATCACAATGGACTGTGATTTGGCCATCTGGGCCAGATCCTTAAGCTGGTCGTCAAGTTTCGCCGGACGGTAGATCAGGACAGCCTTTGACGTGTCCTTGATCACATCGAGGCAGTCATCCATCGCCATCGCCACGGCCTGAAGATCAAGTTTGTTGACCTGCACGAACGGACGGGCGGACAGCATCTCGTGGAACTCGGTAAGAAGAGCGTCACCCTGGGCCTCACAGGACTTGATCTCCTTCTCCATTCCGGCCCGGAGTCCGATGTCCTCAGTTCCGAACATATCCACAAGAAGAGACGAAGTCTTGCAGAGAAAATCAGTCTGCTGCGCAAGGATTGGAACGAAATCGTGGCGTGTGCCGCGGAACAGCATTCTAAATCTTTTCAAAAAGCCCATAAATAATTTTTTATACCCTATAAACCTTTTCTGTCACAGCCCAAATTTACAATCTATTTTGGTATTTCGCCACAATTCGATAAAAAACAGAAACTTTTTCGCGATTTTTCTTTTTGACTCCACTTGTTCCCGGCGAACGTACCTACCTTTGCGTCAGAGACTTCGCCCGGCAGGGACTGTCCGGAAAGCCTCATTAACGCTTCAATCCCGCAAACCGACCGGTCTTGGTCATCCGATTCACTTCAACACACAGCGGCGGTCTGCCGCGGTATCCACTCAAATTTCGAACTTGCTTATTCTTAACCCGGAGACATACGACCGGTCAGCGGGAACTTTTTTTTACTCCTCCGCGCAAGGATATTGTATTACAGGATTTAATTATTAACTTTACAATTTACAGTTGCACTAACTACTGATTTGTACGATATGTGGCAAGTACTGATTGATCACTCTACACTTGGAAGATTCTGCGGTTTCACGGAGATAAGCGAGAACTATGGCAGGATCTTGGCGGAAACGCTCGTGCCAGACATTCATTTCACCTATCTGGTACCCGAACGTTTCGTCGGGTACTTTGGGGACAAGGTGAGTTACGTGACCTGCGAGCATACCAAGTCCGACCTTGCAAAACTTGGATACAAGATCGATCTATGGCACTCAACGCAGCAGCTATTCAAATTCCGCAAGCGCTCCAGCCACACAAAGCAGCTGATGACAATCCACGACCTGAACTATCTTTGGGAAAAGAAGGGCATACACCTAATCAAGCATATTATCAGGGGAAAGCTACGTTTGATGCGCAGCGACTACATAACCGTCATCTCCGACTTCGTGGCCAATGAGATCAAGCGGCACTGCCACATCGGGAATAGACCTGTGATCACTATCCACAACGGAGTCCGGGATTCGGAGAATGACCCTCGGGAGAAACCGTCTTTCATTAACGAGGACGAGAGATTCTTCCTCGCCGTAGGTCAAGTGGTCGCACGCAAAAACTACAACACTCTTTTACCGATGATGAACCACTTCCCGAACCACAGGCTAATCATCTGCGGAGATCTCAGGTGCAGGTGCTATGTCAACAAATTAAGAAATGATATCGACAGCCAGAAAGTAAAAGACAACATCGTGTTGGCTGGAGGAGTGAGCGAAACCGAGAAAAACTGGCTTTACGCCCATTGCGAGGCCCTGATGATGCCGAGCAGACTTGAAGGCTTCGGTCTTCCCGTGATCGAGGCGATGCGGTACGGCAAGCCTGTTTTCTGCTCAAGGCTGACCTCACTCCCTGAGATCGGAGGCGAACACGCCTTCTACTGGGATGACTTCGAACCAGCCCGAATGGCTGAGTTGGTGACGAGAGGAATCGAGGAATTCCGCAGCCCCGGTAGAAAAGAGAGCGAGATCGCCTACTCCCAAAAATTCAACTACAAAGAGTACACAAGCCAGTACTTAGACCTCTACAGGAGAATTCTTAACAATCAAATCTGACTATAAATGGACGAACACAATAAGATTGACGCCGTACTGACCTGGGTCAATGGCAATGATCCGAGACTCAGAGAAGAGCGCAGCAAGTACTTGACAACCAAGAAAGAAGACAAGTTAGAGGACATAGCCGGACCGGAACGGTTTATCCAAAGCAATGAGATCAGATTCGCTGTGGCATCTATTCTGAGGTTCGCCCCTTATGTCAAAAGGATGTTCATCATCACGAACAGGCAGGATCCTGACTTAGGAGATTTTATCGCGAAAAATTTCCCGGACAACAAGGTTCCGGTCATCATCGTGGATCAGAACACCTTGTTCGACGGTTACGGGCAGTACCTTCCGGTCTTCAACAGCATCGCAGTGGAAACAATGATGTGGCGCATTCCCGACCTGAGCGAGGAGTTCATCTATATGAATGACGACTTCTTCTTTACGCGCCCTTCGACAAAAGAGGAACTGTTCAAGGACGGGAAAGTCATCTGCTATTCAGGCAAATTTCCTTCAGCCTTGATGAGGATGCTAAGATTCATCCGACTAAAGAAACACTCTCACAAGAGGTTCACCTACAAGGACTCACTCCTGAACGGAGCGGAGGTCATCGGCTGGAAGCATTTCTTCCATCTTCCCCACGAGCCTCACCCTATCCTTAAAAGTGTGCTTGGAGAATATCTCACCGAGCATCCGGAATGCATAGAGCGAAACATAAGACACAGATTCAGAGACAACGAACAATTCAATGTCCAGAGTTTCTTCTATGCTTTGGCCGAAAGCAAAGGACGTTTGATTTCCAGACCACAAAAGGGTGTGGTCCTTATGATACGCAAGCCCAAGAGCCTTGAATACCTGAAGGGGAAATTGGACTGGGCCGACAGGCAGAGAGGATTGAAGTTCGGATGTATGAATGCTCTCCAGAACGCTACTCCGGAGGAAAAGAGACTATTCGAGAACTGGATCTCCGACAGACTTGGAATAACCCTCTGATCACCTCTCGAAAGCCGACTTTCGCGGAAGCGCATCCTCGAACGCCCCCAGAAGAATCTTACGTTCAGACAGATACGCCGCATCTTTCAAATGCACATCATTGATGCACACAAGTTTACGGGTCGGATTCCTCAAGTACTTGCCGATCGAGGCGGCGGATGTGGTCGCAATGGAGAAGAACTTGCCGGAAAGACGTTCATTCACAGCCTTTCCCTGATGGAAAAGGTAATCCAAGAACAGGTACTGGTTCAGGTTCTCCATTTTCCGCAACTGCGAAAGAGTCCTATAGATCTCGTCTCTCATCTTTCTGAAAATTTCTTCATTGGCGCTTCGGAGCATAGGCGAGCAGATGTGCTGAGGACGGACAAAAAACAGAGAACCGCCCATAGACAAAGCCTTTCTGGCCAAACGGTCAGAGTTCCGGCACTGGCTCTTGTACATCCCTCCGGCGAACAAATGCCGCGAGAAACCTATCACTATCTTCCCGTCACGGAAGAAGTCGGTTTCCTGAGCCGGAGAGACAGGAAACATATCGTCGTTAAAATAGATGAAACGTTCGGCAAGACCGGGAATCCTGTGGAGAAACATCTCGATGGTTGTACTGTTGAACGTGGGCAGGAACTCCTCAGGGATGATCTCACGGTGCGTGATGACTTTCAACCTGTCCGACGCCCACCCGGGGACCTGTGTCTTTCCGGAAACGACAAGATACACATTCCTGACAAACGGCAGAAAAGTCTCGATTCCGCGCAAAAGGTATTTCAAGGTTCCCCAGTCACGGAATCTTTTGTCAAGGGCAGGAATATTCAAAGCCAGGGAATATTCTTTCCTCCACACGGGATCAAGGCCATCAACATAGGTGATAACCGCATCAACTGAATTCGCCATAAAGAAATTATAAATCCGGGTCTTCATAAGGTGTTTTCCCTTCCCGTCTGCCTCGTCTTGTCTTTCTCCTTAATCTCCGGACACTAACAAATATAATTGTTTTTTGAATATTTTCGGGAGAATTTGTCGGAAATAGCCGGGAAAAACGGATGATTGAAACGCAGCTTCGATGGTCACTGAGCCTGTCGAACCACGGTTGGTGAGCTTGTCGAACCACAGGCTCGGCGCTTCGACAAGCTCAGCGACCTGAGCGTAGGTAGCGGGCGGTCCAGGATCGCTCGTTTTTAACAAGGTCCTCAGGAGTGCCTTCGAAAACCACCTCGCCGCCGTTGTCACCGGCCTCAGGGCCAAGGTCAATGACCCAGTCCGCCGCCTTGATCACATCCAGGTTATGCTCGACCACGATGACCGTGTGGCCGTTCCTGATCAGGAAGTCGAAGGCTTTCAGCAACTTCCCCACATCGTAGAAATGAAGTCCGGTCGTAGGCTCGTCGAACAGGAACATTATCTTCTTCCTGGAGTCAGCGGAATCCTCCGCATTCTTTGACAGGAACCAGGCGAGCTTGATCCTCTGGCTCTCGCCACCCGACAAGGTTGACGAACTCTGGCCGAGTTTGATGTACGACAGGCCGACATCGACAAGCGGCTGAAGCTTGCGGGCGATCTGCCGCGAGAGTTCCTCAGGCTGCGAGCCGAAGAACGAGATGGCCTCCTCCACGCTCATATTCAGAATGTCGTCTATGTTTTTTCCTTTGAAGCGCACCTCTAAGATGTCCGGTTTGAAGCGCTTTCCGCCGCAGGTCTCGCAGACCATCGTCACGTCCGCCATAAACTGCATCGGAATACGCACGAAACCGTCGCCCTGGCATTCCGGGCATCTTCCGCCATCCTGATTGAACGAGAAGAACGACGGGGTGTAGCCGTTTATCTTCGCATATTGCTGATCCGCAAGCAGTTTACGGATGTCGTCATAGACTTTGAGATAAGTCACAGCGTTGGAGCGGGAACTCTTCCCTATCGGATTCTGATCGACATACTCGACATTCTTGATCCGGTCCACATTGCCGGAAATCTTTCTGAACACGCCCGGCAGATCGCCGGTCTGGTTGATCATCCTGTACAGCGCCGGATAGAGGATGTCTCCCACGAGCGATGACTTTCCGCTGCCGCTGACTCCGGAGACCACGGTCAAGACCCCTAACGGGAACTTCACATCAATATTCTTAAGATTATGTTCCTGAGCGCCCTCCACCGTGATTGAATACGTCCACGGACGCTTTTCCCTGACATAGCGGGACTTCTTTCCGGTCAGATACTGGAGCGTCAGCGAGCCGTCGATGACCTTCTCCGGGATCTTGTCGTCAATCTTGCCCTGGAAGACAATCCTGCCGCCGTTCACACCGGCGTACGGTCCCATATCTATCAAGACGTCGGCCGCCCGGATGATTTCCTCGTCGTGTTCCACGACCACGAGGGTGTTGCCGATGTCCCTGAGCTTTCGGAGAACACCGATAAGCCGCTCCGTGTCACGCGGATGCAGTCCGATGCTCGGTTCGTCAAGGATGTACATCGAACCCACGAGGGAACTGCCGAGGGCGGTCACAAGATTGATTCTCTGGCTTTCTCCTCCGGAAAGGGTGTTGCAGGCGCGGCTCAGAGTCAGGTAGGCCAGTCCGACATCCTTGATGTACCTAAGGCGGGAGACCACCTCCTCGACGGCCTTGCGGACAATCGAGCTTTCATATTCAGTGAGCTTCAAGCCGCCGAAGAAGTCAAGCAGCGCGTCGATGTTCATATCAAGCAGTTCGGCGATGGTCTTGCCTCCCACTTTGACGTACAGAGCCTCCGGACGAAGCCTCGTGCCGTGGCAGGCATTGCAGGTCGTCCTGCCGGAGAACCGGCTGAGCATATACTTGTACTGGATCTTGTAGCGGTTCGACTCGACCCACTTGAAGAACTCGTTGATGCCGACGATCGAATTGTCGTCACCCTCAACGCTGTGGCCGTCCCAGATGACATTCTTGACCTTCTGGGAAAGATTGCAGTAAGGTTCGAAAACAGGGATGCCGTAACGGGGGGCGACCTTGATCAGATGCTCCCTGAACCATCCCATAGACTCTCCCCTCCAGCAGGCGATGGCTCCGTCGTAGATGCTCTTGGTCTTGTCCGGCACCACGAGATCCTCGCTGATTCCGATGATCTTGCCGAGGCCTCCGCAGACAGGACAGGCGCCGAGAGGGCTGTTGAACGAGAAGAGATATTCATCGGGCTGGCGGAAGGTCATTCCGTCCAGTTCGAAGCGGTCGGAATATTCCTCGACGGAATTGTCCTTGCGGAGGATGAGCCGCCCCTCCCCCGCCCTGAATGCGGTGTCGATCGAGGAGCGGAGCCTCGTCTGGAGATCCTCCCATTCGTTCTGAGGCCACGGAGTCCCGTCCTCGCCGTAAGGGAGGCAGTCCTTGAAAGCCGGGAGTTTCAGGCGGTCGATCAAAAGCCAGAGGTTCTTCGGGTACTCCCCCTTGTCGGCCATTCTCATTATCTCCTCGATGCGGATGACACCGTCGTCACCGAAGAAACGGGAATATCCTTCCTCCTTGAGCCGCAGCATCAGCTCGACCTTGTCCTCGCGAGCGGCCCAGCCGATGTCCGCAAGAATGTAGGCTGTCTTTGAATCGCCGCTCAAGATGCTGGCCATCACATCATTGATGCTGTGGCACTTCACTTCCCTGCCGCTGACCGGGGAATATGTCCGCCCGATCCTGGCGAAGATGATCCTGAGGTAGTCGTAGATCTCGGTGGTCGTGGCGACGGTCGAGCGTGGGTTCTTCACGTTGACTTTCTGCTCGATGGCGACGGCCGGAGGGATTCCCTCGATGGAATCAACGTCCGGTTTGCTCATCCTGCCCAGGAACTGCCGGGCATAAGACGAAAGGCTCTCGGCGAACCGCCTCTGCCCTTCGGCGAACAGCGTGTCGAAAGCCAGCGAGGACTTGCCTGACCCGGATATTCCCGTAACAACAACGAGTTTGTTCCTCGGTATCTCAACAGTTATGTCCTTAAGGTTGTTGACCTTAGCCCCCCTAATGATTATCTTCCCGTCATCTGACATAAATTTGCCACAGTTAAATTTCCAGCGAACTGCAAAATTACGAAAAAATCCCGGACAAACCTTGTCTGGTCAGTCCAGGAAGATATTCAATCACAGCCGTGGCCTTAGATCTCCTGCTGTTTGCGACGCCAGTTGAGCATCGGGAGGAGGAAGGAGATGACGGCGGCGGCAAGCCAGAACCAGCTGACGTAGGTGAAATCGTGCTTGGTCACGGTCTCGCCGAGTTTGTTCACCACCTCGACGGTGTTGTTGTCAAGAAGAAGTCCGGACACGATGTTCTGCAATCCGGCGGCCGCATAGGAAGCGACTCCGACAATGCCGAGGGCCGCTCCGGAAGCCTTTCTCGGCACAAGGTCGATGGCCATCAAGCCGCCGATGAAGCTGATCAGCACACCGATGGCTATTCCGAACAGAACCATCGAAAGGATCAGGGTGAAGTGGCTTCCTCCTCCGAAGAGGAAGAGGTAGAGCGAGATGGCCTCAAGGACACCGGCGGTGAAGGCGGGATATTTCCTGTCACCCTTGAACACTATGTCCGAAAGCCAGCCCGAGAACACCGTTCCCAACACTCCGAAGATCGGATTGATGCCGATGATCGCCGCGGCGGCCTTGAGATCATAGTCGTACGTTTCCTGAAGGAAGATCGTTCCCCACTCGTTGATGGCGTAGCGGCTCATATACATAAACGCGCTTGAGAGTGCGAGAATCCACACTCCAGGGTTGCGCAGAACCGCCTTCTGGATGCGGCGGGTCTCGGCGGCCTTGGCCTCGGCGTTTTCTTCCGGCTGTTCCTCAGTCGCAGGCTTGGCGCTCTCCTCACCGGAAAGTTCCTCAATGGACGGAAGCCCCTTGCTCTCAGGCGTGTCGTGAAGCCAGAAGAGAATCAGGAGAACGCCCAAAAGTCCGGCGCAAGCCGCTCCGAAGAAGCCCCATTTCCAACCGAAGGCAGCGACAATCGAACCTACGAATATGAAGGAGAGTCCCTCGCCGATGTTGTGCGAGGCGCTGAAAAAGCCGTAGTATGTGCCTCGGATGCGCAGCGGAAACCATCTGGACAGAGTGACGATGGAAGGCGGAGCGCCCATTGACTGCGCCCAGCCGTTCATTCCCCACATCACGGCGAAAACAATGAATATCAAGGGACTGCTGATCCCGGCGTTCACGGCCGTAGCCCCGAGCACACCCATAATAAGGTTGGCGGCTGCGGAAAGCACAAGACCTGTCGCCATAAACCTCTTCACGTTCGATCCGTCGGCCAGGAATCCGTTGACGAACTTGCCGACAGCGTAGGTCCAGTAAAGGCAGGCCCCGATGACTCCGAGCTGTGTGGCGTTCAGAAGCCCGGCGTCGATCAGAGGCTGCTTCATCACGCCCATCGACATACGGCACACATAGTAGAGGGCGTAGCCGAACGTGATGGCAATGAAGGACTGGAAACGGGCGCGCTTCCAGACCTTGTCAGCGTTCCCCGCCGCTACTTTGGATGCGGACGGGGAACTGATTCTGAAAAAATCGAGGAATGAAGCCATCGCCTAATCGTGAAGTCCTTTTGAGCGGAGGTACTTCAGAAGTTGCTCCGGACGGTCAGTCTGGATGAGGCTCGCACCGTAGCCGATCACCTTGTCATAGACGCTGGCAGGATCGCCGCAATCAAGAGCCTTGTCATCGTCGAGATAGCCGCAGAGGCTTCCCCAGATGGTGTTGACCCAAAGCTTGGATCCCGACTCGTGGATCTTCTTGAAGCAGTCCTCGACCTCAGGAGTCATCTTGTTCCAGCAGATCTCGTAGGCAAGAGGGACGGTGCCGGTGCTCATATACTCGGCAAAGAGCTCCCTGCCGCCTTTCTTCTGGAAGTTGACGATCGGCATATACATCATATTATGCTCGTGAGCGGCCATCTTGGCCTTGACCTCGGCGAGAGGCTTGTTGCCCTTGATCAGGATCTGGTCGGTGACTCCAAGCTCTTCGGTGAGGGCGAGAACCATATCGTAATATTCATAGCCCTGATCAACGTTCACGCAGATGCGGTCCTTGCAGCATTCCAGCGCCTCCCTGAGGGTGCAGATGTGAAGTGAGTCGGTCGCAACGCCGTGCGCGCGCTTCAGACGGAATTTCCTCAGCTCATCCAATGTGTAGTCGCTGACAAGTCCCTTGCCGGTCGTGCAGCGGTCGATGGTTCTGTCGTGGGAAAGCACCAAAACACTGTCCTTGGTCAACTTGAGGTCAAGTTCCATAATGTCGGCGCCCATCCTGATGATGGACTCGATGGCCGGAATGGAATTCTCAGGATAGTTGCGCCAGTCTCCCCTGTGGCAGGCCACAACGACATATTTTGAGTTAGGATCGTGCATCTGGGCCACGATCATCTCAGCCCTGTTCGGATATTTCGCCTGCTGGGGCTTCGCCGCACCGCAAGAGCAAAGGCACAGCGCGGCGGCGATAAAATACAGAAATCTCGTTTTCATATATTCATAAAACATTTTGTTCCAAACATTTCCGGTGAATGCCTAAAGCAGTTTCCGCAATTCTGCCAGTGCGCAGGAGATGTGGTACTGGACGGTCTTGGGGCTTATCATCAGAGTGTCCGCTATCTCCTGATAGGTCTTATGCTCGTAGCGGTTCATCCTGAAGATCGTCTTCCTCAGCACAGTCATCTTCTCCAACGCCTCGTCAATGCTCCTGAGCAGTTCGCGCGTGTCAGACTTTGAGGACGGCTCGTACTGCTCCGTCATCGTTCCCGCGGCAGCCTCTCTGTAACGCTCACGGACTCCCTTGCGCTTGATGAGGTTCAATACGGAGTTGTGGGCCATACTGAACAGGTAGGACTTGATCGAGTCAATGTCCTTGAGGCTTTCGCGCGAGTTCCAGATCTTCAGGAACAAGTCCTGGGTTATGTCCTCGGCCTCGGAAGGGTTCTGGAGCAGGCTGAAGGCGAAGTTGCGGACGCGACCGGCATACAGGACATAGAGGATGCCAAGTGCCTTGACATCCCCATTTCCAATCTGCTCAAGCAGTTGCCTGTCGTCATTAAGCATTCAACGGCAAATTTAGGAATAAATTACCATTTACGCACGCGCACCTTGTACATATCGAGGTCTTCCACCTTGATGATCCTGTCAGGGGCGGACGCCTCGATGTTGCGGCTGTAGCGGATCTTCTGCGACGACCAGCTCTCAGCCCCCTCCGGAACGGTAGCGTCCGTGTACCAGACCTCGCCTGTCTCGGCGTTGTAGTTAAGCGACTTGAGTCCGGTCGAACCGTTGAAGAGAGGCATCTCCTTGAACTGCTCGGTCTCAACGTTGAACAGGTAGGCGCGGTTTCCGGCCACACTGATGGTGTTGTCATCGACTCGGTAGATGTCGTGAAGCCCTGACTGAGGAGTCTTGACGGTCTTGACGAGTTCTAACGATGGAGTGTCTGTGCCAAGACCGTTGATCCTGAACGTTTTGATGGCGTCACCGCCTCCGGCGTAAAGGACGTTTCTCTTGTAGTCCCAGACAACTCCGTGGCCAGAGTAAAGGTCGGCCTGAGCAAGAACTATCTCGGATCTATCGACGCTGAAAAGCTGTACCTTGTTGTGATTGGCTGTCGAGCCTGTTGATGTGGCGACCGCTATGTAGCCTCCGGGAATATATTCAGCGGAATGCGCGTTAGGCACGCCTGTGGTGTGGAAGAGCATCTTGGATGTAGCGTAGTCCAGCAAGGCGCACCAGCCGTAGGAACTGGTCAGCAGAAGCTTCGTCCCGTTGTCCACGAACTTGCACTCGTCCAAATGGTCGCATCTGCTGGCCGCAAGTCCGAGATCTCCGGCCGCTGACCTTGCGTCCCACTGCCAGACAATAGCCTCTTTGTAAGACTCCTTGGCGATGGTGGCGTTGATGACGAACACGTGGTTGTCGCCGCAGAACACCAACTCGGTCGATTCGTCATCGGCCAGTTTCTCCGTGCTGACACGCTCTCCTGCCTGAAGTACGATCTCGCTGTGAATGGAAGAGGTGATTGTCTGTCCGGTGGATGTCGTGATCTTGGCCGTGAAACCCTTTGAGAGAGTGACAGGAGCGCAATAGACCGGGATAAAGACCGAATTGGCCCTACAGTCAACCAGGGTCTCCGGAGTCATCCTTACAGACGGAGAGGCCGCCGTGACTGTGCCTTCGGCAAGGTCGGCGATCACTTCACCGGCGATATTCTCGCCGCCGTTGGCGGTCAGCTCAAGGGAAGCGACATCGTAGTCACCCATCGCGACATTCACGAACATCATACATCCGGCAGGCTTCAGATTGAAAGAGCAGCCCTCGTAGGAATTGACATCGGCGCTCACCGCGTCAAGCATAACCGGAACCTCGGTGCCGTTCTGTACGGTGGGGATTGAATATCTCACCGTACTTCCCAACAGGCGCACGTCAGCGTCTGAAGGGTACCAGCTCACCACGGATGTCTCCTGACGTGAAGCCAGGACATTAAAGAGGAACAGAGCGGAGGTGCTGCCCGGAAGAATCGGTGAAGCCTCCGCCCTCTTGGCTACACCGGCGGACTCAAGCATTATGACACCCTTGTCCTCAGCGTTCCAGGACGGAGAGACGACAGCTCCCGCGGACTTGTAGTCCTTGGATGCCTGATAGTATGAATCCAAGGTGATCTTCGCCTTGACAGCCAGATTCCTGACCTCGGAGTCGCTGTTGTCCGAACAGCCGGCAGCCACCAAGAACGCCATCGCCGCAGAGACGATGGAGACAAACTTTATCTTGTTCATATTCATATTCATAACATTTAGTGAATATACCGACCCAACCGGAGTTTTTTCCCCGCGGCCGGGCCGGTGAAAATTACTTTATGCAGCAGGAGCCGCAGATGTCACCACCGTGGGTGCTCCATCCCGAAGCCCTCTGGCCTCCGACATATTTCCCGACGAGAAGACCGTTGCCCTTGGCGCTTCCGATGAACGCCGAGTAGAACACACCGTCGAGCAGGTTGTTGCCGCACATCTGCTTCTGGTTGGTGTCATCGGAGTTCTCGCTCCAGGACTCCTTGACCGTACCGTCGCTGTTGAAGATGTAGGAGGTGTTGCCGGCCTGTCCGGAAGTGATGTAGAAATGATTCTCAGTATCTACGCAAGGACGGGAGAAGTTGAATGCGTTGGTCTTGCCACCTGTGGAGAGGATGTGCTCGTAGCTCCAGTTCACCTTCGTGAGATCCTTGTCGATGTTATAGACGTGGTTGTCCTTGCAGCCGACAAAGACGGTTCCGTTAGGGGCCACGACAGGCTCGTAAGGGTTGTTGCCTGCGAAGACAAAGTTATCGACGATGATCTCCTTCCTGGCAAGATCCACAGAGCTGAGTCCGTTCGTGACAGGGACATACATCGTGTTCTTGTCGGCGGCGACGGCGAAACCGGTGATGCCGACCATCGAGGCACTCATTGTCAATGTCTTCAGGACAGAGCCGTCAGCTATGTTGAGGAAGACGATGGACGGTCCGGCTCCTACGACAAGCTCGCTTCCGTTCACGAGCAGTCCGGCGACGGCCGTTCCGACAGCCTGCTGCCATTTCTTAGCTCCAGATGCGGCGTCGATGGCGAAGATGTTTCCGGCCTTGTCTCCGATATAGACCTCGGTTCCCGCAGCGTTGACAGCCGGAGCGGTGCTCTGCATTGAGGCGGCCTCTTTGAACTGCCACTTGAGATTTCCATCGGAGGTAACGGCATAGAACTGTCCGGCGGAGGTGGTTCCATAGTAGATGTCACCGGTAACAGGATTGACGGTCAGCGGGTTATAGTTTGCCGCATTGACCTCAGGAACATATTTCCACTTGAGTTCGCCGGTGATGACATCGAAGGCATAGAGGGCAGCCCTCTTGTTGAATGTCACATCATAGACGGTCTTGCCGTCAGGAGAGAAGACAGGGCAGCTTCCCTTGAATCCCTCGTAGGACGTTCCGACCATATCCCAGTCGTTGAAGAAGACGACGTACTGGCGTATCTCGACCTCAAGAGTCCAGGTCTTTGTCCTGCCCTTGATGTCGGCGCTCAGGATCACCTGCTGGGTTCCAGTAGAGGTGAGGCCGTTGGAGACCTCAGTTCCCTCAAGAACCTTTCCGTCAGGGAACGTCCACTTGACATTCTTGGCGTCAGGATAGTCTTCCGTGTTGAAAGTGAACTTTATAGGCTGATTGATGGCGGCCTTGGTCCTGTCGAGCGTGTAAGGGATGGCAAGAGTAGGCATAGCCTTGACCTGAGCCGGATCGGAGGCTCCCTTAGGATAGTTTGCCACGATCGTGAACGTGTAGTTCTTGTCGTTCGTCAGGCCGGTCACGTCGTAGGACTCCTTGTCGGCCTCCACCTCGGCGGTCTGCACATCAGACTCGCTTCCTTCCATAAACCAAGTCAGGGTGTAGGATGTCAGAAGCTGGGAAGGACGAGTCCAGGTCAGCGAGACCACAGCGTCCGAAGCGTCCGCCTCAAAGTTCTTGACCGGAAGCCTTGAGGTGGAAGGCTTGGCGGCCACCGTGACGGCGTTTGAGATCAGATCGCAATAGACAGCCTGCACCGAGAACTCGTAGTTCTCGCCGTTGACAAGGTCTGTCACTGAATATTCCTGAGTGGTGGTGCGTAGCGTCTGCTCCGTGCCTTTTGTGTAGGAGATGATGTACTCGGTAGGGTTCCAGCCCTCCGGCACAGACCAGGACAGCTGGACTTCCTCGTCGCCCGGAACAGCCTTCAGATCAGTCACCTGATGGCGCGGGCCGCCTGCCTCAGGAATATCCTCCTTCCAGCAGGAGTTCACCGCCAGACAAGCGATGACGGTCAGTATGCAGTATAATATTCTTTTCATTTCCTTAATGATTAATATGCTAAAACCTTATCAGAATCCAGGATTCTGCCAAAGGATGGACTTGTTGTTCACGATCTCTATCTGATCCTGAGGAACAGGGAAGAGAAGGTTGTGGGAGTCGAGCGAGTAGCCGAGAGACTTGAAATAGTCAACGGCCAGTCCGAGACGCACGAGGTCGAACCATCTGTGTCCCTCAAGAGCGAACTCCTTGCCCCTCTCGTCGGCCAGAGCCTTGATGAAAGCGTCCTTGCCGGGAACTTCGGCCTCGGTCAGCTCCGCAAGCCCGGCGCGTGTCCTTGTCTTGTTGAGATAGACAAGAGCGTCCCCGATCCTTCCCTGCTGTCCCAAAGCCTCGGCGTACATCAGGACAACATCGGCGTACCTCAGGAACGGGAAATCGTTCCCGACCTGCTGGGTGTAGGTGGCGTCGTAGGTGTCCATATACTTGTTGATGGCGTACAGCTTGCCAGGAGTGATCTCCTGATAGTCGTTGATGAGGGTGAACCTGTTGTCGTCAGCAGTATAGACAGCCTTGAAGGCGGTTGTAGGGTTCGTCCTGTACTTAGGATCAGCGATGCCGGTGCTGTACCAGTAGCCGTGGCCGTTGTCGTTGGTCTTGTTGTAGTAAAGGGCGAAGATGATCTCCTTGTTCATCTTGTTGGCGACATCGAAGGCAGCGGCGGTGGAAGCCATAAGTCCGTAGCCTGTGTCCTTCATAGCATCCTCAAGGACGGCCTGCGCCTCGGCGTACTTGCCGAATGTCAGATAGACCTTTCCAAGAAGAGCCTGAGCGGCGATCTTGGTGACCCTTGCCTTCTCGGCCGAACGCTTTTCCGGCAAAAGTCCGATGGCCTCTGTGAGATCCTCGACCAGCAGGTTGTACATCTCCTCGTCGGAGCATCTCGGAATAGACTTGGCCTCGACAGGAGTGACGACCTTACGGGTGACAGGCACGCCGCCGAACACACGGTAGAGGTTGAAATACCACCAAGACCTCATAAAGAGACATTCACCGCGGTATTTGTCGCCGTTGGCGAGAGTCTTCCCGGACATATGGTCAAGGACATCGTTGCAACGGTATATTCCGTTGTACCAGGCGCTCCAGACCTCGCCGAGCAGTTTGTTGTTGGCCCTTTCCTGGAAATGGTCAAGGTCGTACCTGTCCTGGGTGGAGACGGCCATAGAGACAAGCTCGCACTCATCGCTTCTGTAGGCCAGCTCATTGAGGAAGAAGCCCATATTCGTCTTCAGCTTCTGGTAGCAGCAATAGACTCCCTGGTTGAAATCATCGTCCGTCTGGTAATAGTT